>JBIIWK010000226.1:0-5650 GCA_044338955.1 Burkholderiaceae bacterium | reverse complement strand
CGATTTGGTAAATGCCGGCAATGTTGGCACGGCTCAATCAATGTTTACCATGGCCAATGTCGACAAGTTGCACGTGTATGTGTATTTGCCTCAAGATCGCGTTGGGCAGATCAAGGTCGGCGACGAAGTATTGATCACTCAAAACAGTGCACCCGACAAGCCGGTCAAAGGGGTGATTGCACGCACCGCAGGCGCTATCGATGCGATTACACGCTCGCTACAAGTTGACATCGAGATCCCCAATGAAGGACGTGTGTTGATGCCCGGCGCCTACATCGAGGCCACCTTAAAAATTGCGACGGGTAAACAGCTCATTATTCCGACGAATGCCTTGATTTTTGGCGCGGGCGGCCCGTTTGTGGCCACCGTCAAAGACAATAAGATTTTAAAGAAAAAGGTTTCACTCGGCATCGATTATGGCTTGCAGGTCGAGGTTCGCTCTGGGCTGACCACTGACGAAGACATTGTCTTGAACCCACTTGATTCGATTACGGATGGCCAGGTCGTCAAAATCGAAACCCCGCCTAAGCGCCCATGAAACGCTCGTTCTCTCTTTGTTTGATTGCCCTCGCCTGTGCGGGTTGCTCGCCGATTGGGCCTGACTATGCGCGCCCAGAGCTTAATGTGCCGTCTAATTGGAAGACACTACCTGGCGCTGACGCGTCTTTATGGAAAATCGCCGAGCCCTCTGATGGTCAACCCAAAGATAAATGGTGGACGCACTTTAACGACAAGACCTTGAATCAGCTGATTGAGCGCTGTTTAGAAAACAACAATACCTTACAGGCATCGCTGGCCAGACTCGATCAGGCGATCGCTCAAAGCGAAGCACGCGGCGCTGCACTTTTTCCAACGGTCTCTTTCTCGGGCACCGGCTCTCGCACCTTAACGTCGGCGAACCGACCCACCACTACCTACGACAGCGTCAATATTCAAACAGTGCAAAACGACTTTAGACCGATTGCGCTGATGACCTACGAGATCGACTGGCTGGGCAAAGTCAGACGTGACGTTGAAGCTTCGCGCAATACCGCAGACCAAGCTGCCGCAGACACTGAGAATGTGCGCCTGTTGTTAGCCGCACAGGTAGCATCCTCTTATGTTTTGCTTCGCCAATATGATGAAGAGATTCGCGTACTGACGATGATCGTCGGCTTGCAAGAAAAACTGTTGGGGTTGATCCAAAAACGCTATAACCTGGGTGCCGCTGGCCAAACTGAGCTTTCTCAGCAAAAGGCGCTGGTGCAATCAAGCGGCGCGCAGCTAGAGTTACTGAATAATCTACGTAATCTTCAAGAGAATCTACTGGCTACCCTCACGGCAACGCCCGCCGCGAGTTTTAAACTGCCGCCCGGACGCTTGCCCGAGACCTTACCGGCGTTTCCGGTCAGCATTCCCTCTAGCTTGCTTGAGCGTCGGCCCGACGTTGCCGCTGCAGAGCGTGCGATGGCTGCGGCCAACGCACAAATCGGTGTCGCGAAGGCTGCGTTTTTTCCATCGTTACTCGTCGCGCCAGGTTTTATCGGAGGCGACTCAAACAATATCGCGACTTTACTGAATTTACCTTCGCTGCTTTGGTCGATTGGCTTAACAGCCACGCAAACTATCTTTGACTCGGGACGCACAAGCGCAAACTATCGCTTTGCTCAGGCGGGTTATGCGGCAACGCTGGCCAACTACCGTCAAGTAGTTTTGGTGGCAATTCAAGAAACTCAAGATTCGATGAGCGGCATACAGCAGTTCGCGCGGGCCCGCCTTAAGCAAGACGAAGCAGTCGCAAACTTGAATCGGGCGCTTAGGGTCAGCGCAATCCGTTATCGCGAGGGCGTCGATAGTGCGCAGATATTGGTCTTGCTGCAACAAAACCAACTGACCGCCGAACGCATCAAGTGGCAAATGCACGGCAATCAGTTTTTAGCCAATATTGCACTTGTAAAAGCTCTAGGCGGGGGCTGGGAAGGTTTTAAACAAGCCGAGCCTGTCGTGAGAGTTTTTGACGAACGCTCTGCGCTTGTTGAAGGCGCAGAGTAGCGTTGGGGCGCGCGTCTTAACGCAGGGGTTCCGTGACCCACTTGATCAAACGACCAAGTGGTCAGTGCTTACGCACATCATGTAAGTCTGCAATCTCAAGCTCGCGCAACTTGGGCGCTGCGAACCAACACACCACCACCACCAGCAACGTCATCACCCCACCAAAGACAATCGACGTACTCAAGCCCAGGGCGCTTGCCGCTAAGCCAGACTCAAGCGCACCGATCTCGTTAGACGAACCTATAAAAATACCGTTGATGGCCGAGATACGCCCACGCATCTGATCGGGCGTCATCAACTGTAAGATCGTTGACCGGACCACCACTGAAATCGCGTCGAAGACCCCAGTGAAAAACAAAAATGTTGCCGCCAATCCAAAGCTTGTTGACCAACCAAAGCCGATCACGGCAATACCAAATCCTGCGATAGCCCCAAGCAGATAACGCCCTTCGTGCCGCTGAAGTGGGTGTCGAGCGAGCCACGCCCCAGCAAGCACAGAACCAATCGCCGGCGCTGCACGCAATAAACCGAGATTTTCTGGGCTGCCCTGCAAAATCTCATCGATAAAAGCCGGTAGCATCGCCACAGCGCCGCCAAACAACACCGCAAACATATCCAAGGCCATCGCAGCCAGCATGATTTGCTTTGAAAATACAAAGCGCAGACCTTGCACAATACCGGCCCACATCGAGAGCTCGCTTGGCTGAATCGGCTCGGCGGTGTAGCGCAACAGCCCAACCGCAATAATGGCGAGTAAGGCAAACACACCAGAGGCAATATACGCAGACACTAAACCCGGCCAAGCAATCAACAAGCCACCGAGCACAGGACCAAGCACTTGGGCGCCTTGAAAAATAACGGCACCGATTGCCGAGCCTTTAGCAAAATCCTCACGCCTCAACACCTGGGCAAATAGCACCTGATAGGTTGGGCGAATAAACGCTCGCGCCAAGCCCGCCAGCCCAATCGCGCCGTAAATCAACCAAGGCGCACCTACACCTAAGCGATCAAAAGAGCCCAGCGCAACGGGCACTAAAAGCGCAGCAATCAATACATGCAGAAAGCAACCAAATATCGCGATGCGTTTTTTTGACATCTGATCGACGGCATGGCCGGCGAACAAGGCACTGCAAAAATAAGGGATCACCTCGGCCAAACCCATCAGCCCTAAAGACAACGGGTCTTTGGTGAGCTCATAAATATGCCAACCCGCTGTGACCGCCAGAATCTGGTAGCTCATGGTCAGGCAGGCCCTGTACAACATTAATTCAGCAAACGCACGTGAGATCAGCATGAGCAAGAGAATATCACTTCCCTTATTTGCACTATTAAGTTACTTTTTGTCCCTTCAAATACTTCTTATTTGCGATAGGGCTCTAAGATGCTGCTGTTTGCCACCACTGTATTTCTGTCTGCCTTTCTGCTTTTTCAAATTCAACCCATCATCGCCAAAATGATTCTGCCGTGGTTTGGTGGCTCGTCATCCGTGTGGAGTGTCTGTATGGTGTTTTTTCAAGCAGAGTTACTGCTTGGCTACGCCTACGTGCATTGGTTGCACGAAAAACTCTCAACACAGCGCCAAGTGATCGTTCACCTCGGGTTATTAGCGTTAAGCCTCTTGATGCTACCCGTGGCGGCCGATCCGTCTTGGAAGGGCGATGCTCTGACCAGCCCGAGCTGGGCGGTCTTTGTCGTGCTGGCTGTCTCGGTTGGGGCGCCCTACCTGATGCTCTCAACCACTGGGCCGCTGATGCAAGCGTGGTACGCCCATGCTTTTCATTCCGCAGGCGCTGATGCCAAGCCCTACCGGCTCTATGCGCTGTCTAATCTCGCATCGATGATTGCCCTACTGTCTTACCCCGTGGTCATCGAACCTTTTTTTGCGGTGGGCCTGCAAGCCCAAGGATGGTCCGCCGGCTATGTACTGTTTGTCGTGGCAGCGATCGCCACTGGAATGGTGGTCTACCGCAAAAAGTCTAATAACGTCGTACAAACTCAACGCACCGAAACCCCTGAAGCCCGTCCGAGTCTGCGCGAATGCTTGTTATGGATAGGTTTGGCTGCTTCGGCTTCGATCTTGCTGTTAACCATGACACGGCAACTCACCAACGATGTTGCACCTGTGCCTTTTTTATGGGTACTACCGCTTAGCATTTATCTCTTCAGTTTTATCTTGTGCTTTGACGCTCCGCGCTATTACGTGCGCTCGGCCTTTTTGGTCGCCTTACCGTTGTCGTTCGTTGCACTTGATTTCGTCATGCACCGCAGCATGAGCGTTCCGGTAATGATCGCCTTGATCGCCTTGACCCTGTTTGTCTTTTGCATGGTGTGTCATGGCGAATTAGTACGACGCAAGCCCTCCGTACGGCATCTCACGCTCTTTTATCTGATGATGTCGATTGGTGGCGCCCTGGGCGGCACTTTTGTCGGCTTGATCGCGCCTTTGATTTTCACTGCATATTTTGAAATGCCGATCGGCTTATTTATGTGTGCCGCGCTGGTCTGTGTGGTGTTATGGAGAGGCACCGCGACGCCATGGCGTGTTCTTCTTTTGCTAGCGTTATTAGGCTATGGCTGGCGTCTTGCCGACAGCGCGTTTGAAAGCGTCAATGGCTCGCGCGTTGTCATGCGTAACTTTTATAGTCAATTACGCATTGAAGACACACCACAGGCTGCCACCGGCCCCCAGCATGGAACCCTGCGTAAGATGGTGCATGGCGGTATTGTGCACGGAGAACAATATCTAGATCCAAAACTACGCCGCACACCAACGGCCTATTATTGCCACCGTTCTGGTATTGGCCTGGCGATTGATAGCCTCGCGCAAACCGCAGCATTAAAAATCGGTGTGGTGGGGCTTGGGGCAGGCACCATGGCTACCTATAGCCGCGCGGGTGATGAGATGCGCATGTACGAGATCAATGAGCAGGTCGTTGAACTCGCGCGCAGCGAATTTACCTACTTAAGCGATAGCCCCGCCAAGATTGTTACCGTCTTGGGGGACGGGCGTTTAATGCTTGAGCGCGAGACACCGCAACAGTTCGACCTCTTAGCGATGGACGCGTTTTCGGGGGACTCGATCCCAGCGCACCTGCTCACACTTGAGGCTATGAAGACTTATTTTGGGCATTTGAAACCCGATGGCATGCTGGCTGTACACATCACTAATCATTATTTGGATCTTGAGCCGGTCGTAGCGGCAGCCGCGCAACACTTTGGCAAAGTCGCCATCGCTTTTGATTTACAACCCGACCAAAAAGATGAGTTTTGCCGCCACTCGGTGTGGGTGCTGCTCATGTCGCCCGAGCGCGCTGCGAAACTTCCCGAGGCACTCAAAGTTGGAAAAATTCTAAAACCGTCGGCCAACTTTAAGGCGTGGACAGACAGCTTTTCAAACTTATTAGGAATTTTAAAATAAGAGTATATTTTTAACGTTATTTTGATGCTATTTTAGTGAGTTTTAAATGTTTTTAATCGTTGATTGTTACATTGCCTTGTAAAATTAACTAACATTGCATTATTTACATTTAAAAATCGCCACTTAGCGTCAAGATCCTCAATGAAACTTTTAGATCAGCTCAATCGCCCTCGCTACCTGACAAAAGCTCTTGCAGCCGCC
>JBIIWK010000225.1:0-5667 GCA_044338955.1 Burkholderiaceae bacterium | reverse complement strand
GAGTGATCAAAGCGGTTTATGGTATTACTCAAATCGCCTGGCTGCAGTACCGATCAAAGTACCTAACGGTGTCAGTGGGGTATCAAACGCCACGCTCAATACACCCTGGCCTAAATTGCTTCGTACGCAACGCAGCGTCTCTGAACATCTGGCCCAGGCCCCGGCCCCTGACCCAGCCTGCCTGTTTGAAATTTTTCAGGATACCGTGCGTGCCGCAGATCACGAACTACCTGACACAGGCGTTGGCCTTGATCGCGAAAAACTGCTTGGCAGCCCATTTATTAAAAACGAACGCTATGGCACGCGTTGCACAACGATTATTTTGCAACATCGCGAAGGCTACGCCTTGTTTTACGAAAAACGCTATGACGCCTTCGGGCAAACGGCGGGCGATAGCAACTGGCGGGTTGATTTTTTAGCGAAGGCGATGACAGCAATGTGATGCTGTTGATCGCGCATATGATCAACAGGCGGCACTTTTGATCGCGTCAGGATCAACAGACCGAAAAAATGGGTGCGACAGGTGCGCCACCGAAGCACAGAACGCTTATGCATTGCGTGCTGAACCCCTCGACCTGAATGCCGGAGTTTCGTGTACACAATAATGAACACCCGCGGCGATTAAACGCTTTCGGCTTGGTAGCAGAACCTAATAATACTGTATATTTATACAGTATTATTTTATTTGTTACTCACCATGCCGATCTCCACAATGTCACCTCCCTGCCCGTCTGCTTCGCTGCTTAAGCTGCATCCTGCGCTTTGGCGTGGGTCGCAATTTGGCACGCGTGCGGGTCCAACTGTCTCAACAGGGTTTGCAACGCTTGATGCTGAATTACCCGGTCAGGGTTGGCCCACAGGAGCACTCATTGAACTGCTCACGCCCCACTCAGGCATTGGCGAAATCAGGCTTTTGCGCGCGGCCCTGCATGCCCAACCTACACCGCAACCAATTGTCTTGCTTCAGCCCCCGTATCAACCCAATATCGCCTGTTGGTCGGATTGGCGTTTTGGCCCACAGCGCCTGCTTCATTTAAGGCCGCAGCGGGCACGTGATGCGTATTGGGCAGCCGAGCAGATCTTAAAAAACGGCAGTTGCGCAGCTTTGCTGTTTTGGGCGCATCCCGTTCAAACCTCGATCCTTAAACGTTTGCACCTTGCCGCGCAAAGCAGCCAAACCTTATTTTTTATGTTTCGTCCGCATGCTGTGCAAAGCGATGCCTCACCGGCAGTGCTGCGGGTGCTGCTGTCGCCTGAGCCAACAGGCGCCCTCACCTTGTCTATCCTTAAACGACGCGGGCCTGCCTGCGGGCACACTATCACGCTTGCCTCACCACCCTCTGAACTCTTTTCAACAATTACCCATGACCCTATGGATCGGCCTGCATTTGCACAGCCTCAGCCTCGACACGTGGCGGCTCCGTTGGCTGACTGAGCCTAGCGCTGCCGCTGTCTTCGAGCACGACGCCCTCATCGCCCTCACGCCTGGCGCGCAGCAGTGCGGCCTGAGCTTGGGCATGCGTTGCGCAACAGTGCGCAGTCTGGCGCCTGAATGTTTACTGTATCCCAGAGACCCACACGCAGAACAAAACGCTTACGCCCAGGCCGCACACGCGGCCTTAGCCTACTCGCCGTCTGTGTATCAACACGCTAACGCAACTCTTTTGATTGATGTCACTTATAGCTTGCGTTTATTTGGCGGTATTCGTCTGATTGTTCAAGGGTTGCGCCAACAACTCAAACGCTTAAAGCTGCAAGTTCAAAGCAGCGTTGCGCCTACTGCTACCGGTGCGTGGCTGTTAGCGCAAGCAGCGCAGCACTCGATGCAGCACTTAGCACAGCGCTCAATACAACAATCTGCACAACACTTCGCACAGCGCTCACCACAGCAACCCAGACAGCACTCGGTGCAATACTTGCCACGCTACGCCTGCGGTCAAGCGACACTCGAACGCTTACTCAACCCGTTACCCTGCGCGCTGCTACCCAGCGCACAGCCTCATCTGGTTTGGCTTAAAGCGATTGGCTGCGAAACCCTTGGGGGCTTACGGGCCTTGCCGCGCAACAGTCTGCAGCGACGCGTGGGTACGGCTTTACTCACAGAACTTGAGCAAGCGTATACGCAAACAGTTTGGCGCCAAGCCCCTTACTTTGCCCCCGAGCAATTTATTGAACAGCTTGATTTGCTGGATCGCGTTGAACACACCGTGGCACTTGCTTCGTTTTCAGAACGCTTAGCGCTTAGCCTGTGCACCTGGCTAGCCGCCAAACAATACGCGCTACGCAGTGCCACGCTTGAACTACATCACGAACGCGGCCGCCACGCCTGCCCGCCCACCACACTTGAACTCGCCTTTGGCGAACCCGTTTGGCTGCTTGGTCAATTGATGCCCTTGCTGCACGAGCGCCTATCGCGCCAAAGTCTCGCCGGGCCTGTTGTCGCCCTCACCTTGCGTAGCCAAGCTCTGGCCGTACAAAGCGCTCGCAGTGCCACGTTATTTCCTGATCCCTTACACGCGCCAGCCGACTATCGGCGCCTGTTGGATTTGCTATCTGCCCGGTTAGGGACAGAACAGGTATTACAGCCCGCGCCGCTAGCGGATCATCGCCCAGAAATCGCCAACAACTGGGCGCCACTTGACGCGTCAACGGTCGCAGCGACAAGTACTGAAAATCGCACAAGCTTCAGCCGTACAAAAAAAACAATCTCAGCTCAAGGCGGTTCTGTAACGGTCAAACCAACTGTAGCAACAACAACTAAATCCGCGATATCTGCAATGACCACGCCAGCTGCGCTTGCTGCAACAAATCAGTCAAGCTACGCCACAGAAAACTCAACGCCTGCACCTTTAAGCGAGAGACCCTTTTGGTTACTCGCAGAGCCGCTCGCATTGACCGTTCGTGATGATCGCCCAATCTACTATGGCCCTTTGCAATTACTGCGCGGCCCCGAACGGATTGAAAGTGGTTGGTGGGATCACTTGCGCATTGCACGCGACTATTTTGTGGCACAAGATCAGCAGGCTGTACGCTACTGGATTTATCGCGAACGTGATACTGAGCAAGCACGCTGGTTTTTACATGGTTTGTTTGCTTAATGATCACGTCTTTAAGCACCGCTTTACCCGGCTACGCCGAGCTGCACTGCCTCTCAAACTTTACGTTTTTGCGTGGCGCCTCGTCACCCGAAAGTCTGGTCGCACAAGCGGTCACCCTCGGCTATCACGCCCTCGCAATCACCGATGAATGCTCGCTCGCCGGCATTGTGCGCGCGCATCTTGAAGCTAAAAAATCAGACTTGAAGTTATTAATTGGGACTGAGTTACGTATTGATCCGAGCGATCAACCCGCATACAGAATTGTTTTACTTGCACAGCATCGCGAAGGCTATGGCAACTTGTGTGAAGTCATTACACGCGGCCGTATGCAGGCGGTTAAAGGGCAATATCTTTTGCGCCCGCACGAGGTCATTGTTGACGGTTGCTTGGCCATTTTGCTCCCTCAGGTAGACGTGGCACCTACAGACTTATCCCTTCAGCTCGCTTGGCTTGCACAACATTTTGCAAACCGCTGCTGGGTAGCTCTTAGCCGCCTGCATCGTGCACAAGAAAACCTACGCTTACAAATGATTCAAGCACAGGCTCAAACACATCACATCCCCTGTGTGGCGGTTGGTCAAGTCGAGATGCACAAGCGTTCACGTAAAGCGCTGCATGATATTTTGGCGGCGATTCGCTTACGTAAAACGATCGCACAATGCGGCTATGAGCTTGCCTCAAACGCCGAGCAACATTTACGCACACGCTTGCGCTTAAGCAATTTATACCGACCCGAGCTTTTGCTAGAAACCATTTGTATTGCCGAGCGTTGCCACTTTAGTCTTGACGAGCTGCGTTACGAATACCCCGAAGAGGTCGTACCCAAAGGCTATACCGCTGCGCAATACCTGCACGAACAAACCTGGCAAGGCGCAGCAAAACGCTATCCCGCTGGCATTCCTGATAATGTCAGTACGCAAATCCAACACGAACTCGCTTTGATTACAGAGCTTGGCTACGAAACGTATTTTTTAACCGTCTACGACCTGGTGCAATTTGCGGTCAGTCGACACATCTTATGTCAGGGTCGAGGTTCTGCGGCCAACTCTGCCGTGTGCTATTGCCTAGGTATCACCGCGGTGAACCCTGCAAATGGCAACGCCTTATTTGAGCGATTTATTAGTCGCGAGCGCAATGAACCACCCGATATTGATGTAGATTTTGAACATCAGCGACGCGAAGAGGTGATTCAATATCTTTATCAAAAATATGGCCGCCAACGCGCCGCCTTAACCGGTGTAGTGACGTCTTATCGACCTCGCAGTGTCTTGCGTGATACGGGCCGCGCCTTGGGGATTGACGCACAGATCATTGATCAAGTCGCAAAGTCACATCGTTGGTGGGACGGCAAGCAGAATTTAATCCAACGCCTGCTTGAAGCCGGTTTAGATGCCGAGGCCAGTGTCACACAACAGTGGGCCGAACTTGCGCAAGCATTGATGGGGTTTCCGCGTCACCTGTCACAGCACCCAGGCGGCTTTGTGTTGGCGCGAGGTTTGTTGTCGCGCTTGGTGCCGATTGAAAACGCAGCCATGCCACAGCGCAGCGTTGTGCAGTGGGATAAAGACGATTTGGATGCCGTCGGTTTATTAAAAGTCGATATCCTAGCCTTAGGGATGTTGACAGTGATTCGTCGCAGCCTAGAATGGGTCGCGTGGCGGCGCAAGTTGCCACACTTTCGTTTGCAAGACATTTCGGATGACGATGGGCCGACCTATGACATGATTTGTGCCGCCGATACCGTGGGCGTGTTTCAGATCGAGTCACGTGCGCAAATGTCGATGCTGCCGCGCCTGCGACCGCGCGAGTTTTACGACCTCGTCATCGAAGTGGCCATCGTGCGGCCGGGTCCCATTCAAGGGGGGATGGTGCATCCGTACTTACGACGGCGGCAAGGCCTTGAGGCGATTACCTATCCCAGTCGTGCGGTACGTGCCGTACTTGAACGCACGCTAGGCGTACCCATTTTTCAAGAACAAGTCATGAAAATCGCGATGGCTGCCGCTGGTTTTACCGCAGGCCAGGCCGACGAATTGCGCCGTTCGATGGCAGCTTGGCGACGCAAGGGCGGCATTGATCAGTTTCGACGCAAATTGGTTGAGGGCTTGCTGAACAACGGTTACACGCCCGAGTTTGCTGAAACGATTTTTAAACAAATCGAAGGTTTCGGTGAGTATGGATTTCCTGAAAGTCATGCGGCAAGTTTTGCTTTACTGGCGTATGCCAGCGCGTGGCTCAAGTGTCACGAGCCCGAAGCGTTTTTAGCCTCGCTACTGAACTCACAACCGATGGGGTTTTATGCGCCCTCGCAATTAATCCAAGATGCACGCCGTCATGGCGTACAACTTTTGCCCGTTGATGTTCAAACAAGCGAGTGGGAGTGCACGCTTGAAATGCTGCATGACGAGCCAAAACTAACGCCTGACGTGCTGCCTGACGCATCTAAAATCGTATCTGACCAATCTGAACGGGCGCTGGGTGAACCTAAACGCACACTTCAGAAAAAAGCATCGCCGCGCACCCGCCCAGCGGTGCGCTTAGGTCTGAACCAAATCCTGGGTTTGCCTGA
>JBIIWK010000024.1:0-17918 GCA_044338955.1 Burkholderiaceae bacterium | reverse complement strand
CTTGAGGTCGCACCAGGCGTGCGATGGCTCAGAATGCCGCTGCCCTTCGCACTCGATCACATCAATCTCTGGCTCTTGCGCGACAACATCGACGGCCAAGAAGGTTGGACCATCGTAGATTGCGGCATTAGCAGCGACCAAGTGAAAGAGCTCTGGGAGGATATTTTTCGCACCCAGCTTGATGGTCTGCCTGTGCTGCGACTGATTGTCACGCATATGCACCCCGATCACATCGGCCTGGCCTACTGGTTGTGCGAGCGCTGGAACATCAGCATGCACATCAGCATGACCGACTACATGACGGCGCAGGCTTGGTCCCAACGCACAGATGGCGGGGCCACGGGCGGCGAACGCACCGCACAACATCTGATGCGCCACGGCATGGTTGATGCAGACTCGATTCAACAAATTCGCGCACGCGCCTCGCACTATCCAGGAATGGTTCCCCGCGTGCCACCCGCTTTCGTGCGCATCATGCACGGTTCAACCTTTCGCATCAACGGGCACCTCTGGAGCGCGATCGCCGGCTACGGTCACGCACCCGAGCACATGTCGCTGTATTGCGCCGATAAAAAAGTTTTAATTTCGGGTGACATGGTGTTGCCGCGCATCTCAACGAATATCAGCGTCTTTGATTACGAGCCGATGGGTAACCCCTTACCCCTTTATCTAAACTCTTTGCACGCTTACGATCACCTGCCCAACGACACCCTGGTGTTGCCCTCACACGGCCGCCCCTTCACGGGTTTACACACGCGCACCGCCCAGCAACACGCGCATCATGCCGATCGCTTAACAGAGGTTTATGACGCCTGCGTTGTACCTCAATCCACCACCGACATCTTGCCACTGATGTTCAAGCGCAAACTCGATTTGCACCAAACAACTTTTGCGATGGGCGAAGCGGCAGCACATTTACATGCCCTGTATTTTGAAGAAAAACTTACCCGTGAGCTTTGCGTCGATGGCATCATACGGTTTACGCAAAAACGATAAGCGGCTCGCTTGACCTTGACTAAGGATTTATCTTGACCACTCACCATCTGGATACCCGCCTGCTACATATTGGCGCCGCCGAATTTGATCCGGTCACCGGCACAGCGCCGGTCAGCATCCCAGCAATTCGTACCAGTACCGTCCGTTTTAAAAATCTTGAAGTACTCGACCGCGCCCTCGCCAAACGTGCGGCTGGCGAGCGAGTTGTCACCTATGGCATCGCTGGGCTCGAGACTCACCGCGCCCTTGAAGAAGTGTTTATGCAGCTTGAAGGGGGCAGCTATTGCGTGCTTGCGCCCTCGGGGCTTTCCGCAATCAGCATCGCTTTTTTGGCTCTGCTGAATACAGGCGATCATATGCTCGTGTCTGACTGCGTCTATGGTCCGGTGCGCACGGTCGATCAAACCCTGCTACATCGTCTGGGTATCTCGATCACTTATTTTTCAAGCCAAGATCAAATCTCTGAACTTGTGCAACCCAACACCAAAATGATCTATGTTGAGTCGCCCGGTTCGCTACTCTTTGAAATGCTAGATATGCCTGCGCTCTCTGAGATCGCACAGCAACATGGTCTCATTTTGGCCACCGACAACACCTGGGGCTCGGGCTACATTTATAAGCCCCTGACACTCGGTGCGGATGTCTCGATCGTGGCAGGCACTAAATACATCGCGGGCCACTCTGATGTCATGCTGGGTGCCATTATTGTCAAAGACGAAAAAATTGCGGCGCGTATCCACGCCACCCAATACGCCTTAGGCAATTCGCTTAGCGCAGATGATGCTTGGTTATCCCTACGTGGCGTCAAAACCATGGCGGTGCGGATGGCTCAGCATGCACGCAACACCCGCGAGGTCAGCGAATTTTTAGATGCGCGGCCCGAAGTCGTACGCATCTTTGACCCCGCTTGGCATAAAGATCCGGGCCATGCATTGTGGCAGCGCGACTGCACCGGTGCAAACGGCATGCTGGCGATCGAACTGAATTGCACAGCGCTTGCCGCCAAACCCTTTGTCGATGCACTAACCTTATTCGGCATTGGTTTTTCGTGGGGCGGTTTTGAAAGCCTTGTGCAATGGGTCAATCCAGCCGTACTCGCAAACCATGCCTACTGGAAGGGCAAGGACCGCGCCCTGATTCGCCTGCACATTGGCCTTGAATCACCCCTAGATTTGATCGAAGATCTGACCCAAGCCTTTGGTAAGATCCAGCGCCACTAAAAAGTTACAGAAATAATCTGTTCATCACAACTGTTCAGGCCACGCCCCGCAATCATCAGGTGCGCAACGCCTGAGCTTTTATAAAAGGATTTATTATGGCTTCACCTAAAGGTTATGTCTTCGTTGAACTGGTCGTGCGCGATCCAGAAAACTTCAAAGATCAATATCAAGTTCGCTCAACCGCTGCTGTCGCCGAGTTCGGTGGCAAATTTCTCGTGCGCGGTGGCGCCGTGTCAATTAAGACGGGCCCCTCTGACGAGCGCCGTCGTGTCATGATCGAGTTTGAGAGCTACGAAAAAGCGTTGGCTTGGTACGACTCGCCTCTGTCACAAGAAGCAAAAACGTATCGCGACAAGTTTGCACACGTGATCACGTTTTATGTGATCCAGGGGGCATAGCGCCTAAGTTTGTGAGTCCGAAGGCTGGGCGTACGTAAAAAAACAGCGCTATTGCGCTGCTTTTTTTTCAACTTCGTAAAGCGTTTTGTTTATTTTGCGCGAAGCTGCCTGATTAAACTATCTGTCACGTCGAGGGTTTCTTGGTAACCACCCGCCTCTGAAGGAGAGGTTAAAAACCGCCCTCCCACCGACATAGAGGGTGTGCCTTGAACCTTATACGCACTTACTAGCTGATCCGCACGACCACTTTTTGAAACCACACCAAACGAGTCGTACACGCTTTCAAATTTAGCGCGATCAACCCCTTGGGCGGTGACCCACGCTACGATATCTGGCTTTGTAAACAGGCGCTTTTTTTCTTCGTGAATCGCATTAAAGATCTTGCTATGTAGATCTAGCCGATCTAACGCCTCGAGTGAATAAAAAAGCTGCTGCAAAGGTTTCATACTGGCATTAAAAGCCACAGGTACACGCTTGACCACGACGTCAGCCGGTACTTTCTTCATCCATTTTTCTAATAAAGGCTCGAGCACTGCGCAATGTGAACAGGCATAGGAAAAAAACTCGAGTACTTCTGTTTTGCCTGGCTCGGTTGGCTGTGGAGGGCTCACCTCAAGATACCGGGCCTTGACCACGGGAGACGTACCCTGTGTCAAACCAGGCGACGAAAAAAACAGCGCCGTTGCCGCCATCAATACGCCAAATGTTCGCACCATCAAAGCTATCTTCATCTCTTGCTCATCCTAAATAATAAAACACTTGAAACCAACTTACTGTCGTACCACGGCGGTCGGGATTTTTTCTTGCCCAAGGCGCGTACGGGTCTGGTTCATATCGTCGATCCGGGCAAACGGCCCAACCCTCACGCGATTGACCTGTAAACCATTGACCTCTGCCCGTTGAATTTCAACCGACATCCCCATCAACAAAATTTTTGCACGTAAAGCTTCGGCATCTTCGAGCACTCTAAACGAGCCGACTTGCAGAAAGTAAGGACCACTTGCTGCAGCAGTCGAGCCGCTTGACGTTGACGCCGAACTGGATGCAGGTGCCGGCGGAGCGGGTTCAGCACGCGTTGGCGGACGCGCCTGACTTGGCTGGGAAGATGACGATGGAGATGGCGTTAACGTCGCGATCAGTGCACCAAGTGCGTCGGGTGCTGCCGCTGGGCGCGACGACGTCGCCCCGGCAATTTCACCGGTGGGCTGGTCGGGTGAACTTGGCTCGGTAACAGGCCCCGTACCGCGTCCTCCTAAGCCCGCGTTCGGATCCGGTGCGTTACGCGGATCGACCGTACTCGACGCTTCGGGCGAACGACTCGCCTTATCGACAAACGGCATCGGCGACTTAATCACATAAAACGCAACAGCCGCCGCCGCAATCAGCCCAATCAACAGGCCAGCCAACACCCCGTAGAGCGTACTGCCACCACCAGAAGATTTACGTTTAACCATGGAAGTGATCTTACATCCGTTCGGGCGCAGAGACACCCAACAAAGCCAGGCCATTTGCAATCACTTGACGCGTGGCATCGGCCAGACGTAGCCGCGCGTGTTTTAACACCAGATCATCCACCAAGACGCGCTCGGCGTTATACCAACCATGAAAGTCTGCCGCGCAATCGCGCAACCAAAAGGCGACTAGATGCGGTGATAAATCCATTGCCGCCTGAGAGACCAACGCCGGAAACTCGGCTAGGCGCTGCATCAGCGCGATTTCTGTTGGTGCAATCAGGCAGGTACTGTCTGCTGCACTCAACTCTTGGGCGCTTAAGCCCGCCTGCAGCAGCATTGAACAAATCCGGGCGTGCGCATACTGAATGTAGTACACCGGGTTTTCTTCACTTTTTGAACGCGCCAAATCAACGTCAAAAACAAACTCAGTATCGGCGCGTCGTTGAATCAAAAAGAAACGAACGGCATCGCGGCCTACCCATTCGATCAGGTCTTGTAGCGTGACGTAGCTGCCTGCGCGTTTTGAGATTTTGACCTCAACACCACCGCGCATGACCTTCACCATCTTATGCAAAATATAAGCGGGGTAATCAGCAGGGATACCTAAGGCCAGCGCCTGCAACCCAGCACGCACGCGCGCGACGGTACCGTGATGATCACTGCCTTGAATATTGATCGCGCGGGTATAACCACGTTGCCATTTCGTGACATGGTAAGCAATGTCTGGCACAAAGTACGTATACCCGCCCTCTGACTTACGCATGACGCGATCTTTGTCGTCACCCGTGCCCAGTTCGGTGGTGCGCAACCACAACGCCCCCTCGCTTTCGTAAGTATGGCCTGATGCGACGAGTTGCTGCACAGTTTGCTCAACACGCCCCGAGGTATACAGCGAGCTCTCGAGATAATAATGATCAAAGGCTAGGCCAAAGGCCTGTAAATCAGCATCTTGCTCGCGCCGAAGATACGCCACCGCGAAGCGGCGAACATTATCTAAGTCGGCAAGCTCACCGCTGGCCAACACGGGTTCGCCATCGCTCGCACTCACCGTTGCTTGTGCCAGAAAATCTTTGGCAATGTCGGCGATGTAATCGCCCTTGTAACCCTCCGCAGGATACGCCGCATCTTCGGGGCTTAACCCGTGGCCCCGTGCTTGCACACTTAATGCAAGGTTATGAATCTGGTTGCCTGCATCGTTGTAATAAAACTCGCGGCTGACTTCAAAACCACTTGCGTCAAACAAGCGGCACAATGCATCACCGAGCGCAGCCTGCCTGGCATGGCCCACATGTAAGGGCCCGGTCGGATTGGCCGATACAAACTCAACCAAAACCTTTTGCTGGTTGCGCGAAGTGCGGCCAAACGTTGAGCCCTGCTCTGAGATTGCTGTCAACACAGCGATGCGGGCTGCATGCGTTAAGCGCAAATTGATAAACCCTGGGCCGGCTAACTCGGCACCCGCTACGAGCGCTGTGGCTTGCGGGTTCGCCATCAGCGCATCAACGATCGCTTGCGCAAGCTCGCGAGGATTGCGCTTGGCGGGCTTGGCCAATTGCATCGCGACGTTCGTGGCGATATCGCCGTGCGCCGCAACCTTAGGGCGCTCTAGCAAAATGACAGGGTTGGCCTCAGGCAAAATGCTTGCCACGGCGGCCTGCAAACAAGAAATAATGGTCTGATGTTGCTCGGGCAGCATGGGCTTAAAAACACGACAAGTTGAAGTCTCAAATCATAGCCTGAAATGGGCTTAGTCCCAGTGCCAACCGACCTCATCGCGCAACCATTTTGTATAGCGTGTCATGTCAACCCAGCCAACGACGTCGGGTGCTGACGGCAAGAGCGGCGGCGTACGAGCAAGCAGCGACTCGACCTGCTGGCGCACGCCGGCTCCCATCGCTGGAGCATGCGCCTGATAATTTACCCAGAGGCGGCCATCGGGTTGATTCACTCGGCGATCACCCCGCTGCACAGTTCGGGCAAACTCCGCCCGCTCGTCATGAACAATCGGTCGAGCCACCGAGCCCGCAGAAGGCCCGGGCCCAACCGGCACGCCCGCCGCCCGCGCCTGCCAATGCATCCAGGCCAGGGCCACCTGTGACAAATCGCCTGGGGTCGAGCCTGGCGATGTCTGTCGAGTGAGATAGCCACCACCAATATCCGCATGCGCCCCAACAAAAGCACGCTCCACCACGTTACCTCCCACCTGCGTGCCACGCGCTGAAGTGAGCGGAAACAACCACCGGTGCTCATGTAAGGCCACCGCATGCGCCACCCATTTCCAGGCCGGCGCAATAGACAAGTCAAACGCCGCGTTACCCGCGCCCAGCACATTAAACTGCGCCACCGTGTCAAACAGGCCCATGAAGCGCAAATCGACACAACTCGATAAGGGTCCGCGCTGCGGGTGTTGATACCAAAACCGGCCCTCGCGCACATGCTGTGCCACGCGATTGCCAAAATGCCGCGCCAGCGCCGCCCCGCGCGAGAACCCCACTAGGTCTAGGGCAAGCGCCTCAGCACCCTCTCTTTGCAAGGCAATCGCATTCAACCACCGCTCCCACTGTTGATCGACACGACTCGCACCAGACCAGGCAACGGCCGCATCCGACGCATGCTTAGCGCTTCCAACTTCAAGATCGCCGGCAGGGCCTTCGATGTATTTCACCGCCCCACCCTGATATTGCC
This sequence comes from Burkholderiaceae bacterium, assembly GCA_044338955.1. Taxonomy (GTDB): domain Bacteria; phylum Pseudomonadota; class Gammaproteobacteria; order Burkholderiales; family Burkholderiaceae_B; genus Zwartia. Next base: position 11,165 of record JBIIWK010000024.1, on the reverse strand, counting down.
TGGCAAATAGCCAGACGTTGGTTTGCGACATCGGGCTGTTGCCCGTGCCATCAAAGGCAAATAACAAGAGCCCGAGCGGATCAGCGTAGCGTCGTGGCTGTTGGTCGGCATACCCATACTGACTGTTACCCGGAACCGGGCCAAGAGGATCTGGTTCAAGATAATGCCCCCAGCGGGGGTCGTAGGTTCGTTGATAATTGTCGTGCCAGCCCGTGAGCGGGTCCGCCACTTGCCCTGGCAGGCGCAAAGGTTGCACAAAATCTTTTCCCAAGTCGTGTTGTTGCTCCAGCAACTCGCCAAGTGGGCTGTAAGTGCCACGCCAACGAATCGTCTGTCGGGCGTCAGTCAAAAATTGCGGCAGCCCCACTGCGTCAGTGTGAAAAAAATAAAGCTCCCCCTGCGTCGAACCATTGCCATATTCAATTACCCCGATCGGCACCTGATGCCAATAGATAAACCGCCGCTTGATGTGAAGGCCATTCTTGTTGACGTAGGCTTGCGCCACCATTTTTTGCTGATCAAACAAAAACTGTGTGCGCCCTTTTTTATCTTCGCGCCAAATACGTTCACCAATAGCGTTATAGCCATAGGTCACCAGCGGCGCCGTGCCGCGGTGTTCAACGACACCACTCAGCCGGCGCTGAGCGTTGTAACGCAATACAAAGCGATCCATGCGCGTAGGTAATCCAGTTGAGTCACGCGCGATTGCTCGACGCGCTGCACCTGACGCGCGCCACGCATATTCTCGCGTTGTAGTATCGAGCGTTGAGGTACGGGGCGCTGACGTATGGTTCGCTGACCTATGGAGCACAGTTGGAGACCAACTGCGGTGTCGGCGCAATCGATTCGCGACATCATAGTCATAGCTTGTTTTCCGAGTCTGGCCGGCGAGCGTCATGCTTTCGTGACTCAGCCTTGCGCCCAGATCGAAAGCGATTTGATGGCGATACAACGGTAGACGCGTTGCGGGTTGATACACCAATAGCTGCTCTAGGTGCGTTGCCCGCCGAGGCATGAGCGGTGATGAAGCTACCTGCCTGACAGTCAAAAGTCCATTGCCATGTAAAAGCCCGAGCGGTCCCACCTCTAAAATCTTTCGCCGATCACCGTCCGCATTTTCCCATTCAATCGCGCGTAACGTTGTGTGCGTCCAGTGATAGTGCAGTACACCCCCTTCTGGCAACGTATGCGTTAAACGTCGGCCCTGCGCGTCATACGTAAACGCCTCGCGATAGCTCCATTCAGGACGAAACACCTTAGATAAACCCGTACCCGTCATGCGCCGAAACACGACACGCTCACGTAAGTCGCCCGCTGTATTCAAGCGCCGATGTTGAGTCTCTTCGGGGTGGGCAAGCACCACAGGATGCCAACCGCGCCAGGCCACACGTATGTTGATGGGTTCGGCAACGGTTGAGCGCGCCGTAAGACTTCGCACTCTTCCAAACGCGTCAAAGCTCCATCGCCACAGATCTTGTTCGCCAAATTTGCGAGAAATTAACGGCGATTGTCGTGGTGTATTCACTCGCTGCGATGTCTCTTGCTGCGGCGATTCCTGCTGTGACGTCTCTTGCTGTAGCCTCTCCTGCCTCGATCGCCGTGTGTTTTTCTCGGGTCGCTCGTGCAAAAAGCGTTGCCGCTGATACTCAAGGCGCTCTGACGAAACGCCTTGACTATGCCACTGCGCCAACCGGCCCGCCGCGTCAAACCAAAGGCGCAAACCCGGCCACCCTTTTTCATGCAAAGACAAGTGCCGAATCACACGGCGAGAATCGTGTTCAACCGCAAGCCCCAGAGCCGCATTCGGCAAGGCCGTTGGCAACCCCGCCGCAATAAGCTCAGGCGGGCCTGCGATAAATTTCTGCACCCGGCCCCCTCGGTTGTATTGCCACGTGTGGGTACGCAGCACCCGCATCCCCGTACGATCCACAAGCGAGATGCCCGTCACGGCGTGCGCATGGCCCGCTTGAAGAAACGTTTCACGATGGTAGCGACGGCGCATCCCATCAGGGCGTAGCACCTCGACCAAACCGTCGGCATCATAAACATAGCGAAAGACACCGAGCGGTGACTCAACGGCAACCAGCACGCCCTTTGATTCAGCTAGTGACGTGCTTGGCGTTACGATTCTTTCTGTTGTACTCCGTTGTGCTGTTAGTGTCTGATTGCTCGTTATCAGATTTTTTTTTGTTTGATTGAATGTTGCATGAATTTCCGCTTGTTGACTTGGTGTGGCTTGACTGGCCGTTATTGGATTTGTCGTTGTTTGTGCTATCGACGGTATAAGTTGCTGCGCGGGCTTCGAAGCATAAATAAAATACAAACTTTGGTTGCTGCGGATGTCTGTCACACGGGCAAGCTCACCATGCCACCTCGACGGTGCCTGATGCCGAACAATACGCACAGTGAGCGCCTCACCACAGCGACCCTCTAACTGACCGCTCTTGCTCGCTGTAGCAATTGACCAGCCAAGCAAACGTCCCGGTTCATCAAAGCGCAAGCACTTTCCAAATGGCCACTGCCACAGCCAGCCCTGGTCATTACGTGTAATCACTCCACTATCGTGTGCCTGTCCGACACAGCGCTGTTTCAGATCACAGTGAAACGTCAATCGGCTACCGTCTGCCTGAAGCACTTGCACGCGGGCGCCCATCCAATACAGGCGCGTGTCATACGACCATGACCAGCCCCGCCCCAAGGCGCCTGTACGAGGGTCTAATGCGTTGTAGTGCCGCACCAGCTCTAAGCCGGGCGCATCGACCACGCTGGGCAAGTCGGTATCGCGTTGATATTTATTACCGTTGCGTCGATCAACTGGATTACCAACGCCATGGTTAGGGCTACTTTCAGAGCGACCTAAGGTTGCAACCCCGCCTTGTTGACACGGATTACCCAGCTCGGTCACCTCGCACATCGCGCCTTGGGCCAATACCGCTTTCACAAATAAGAACAATACTCCGATCCACCATAATCGCATCGGTTTTCTACCCGTGACACAAAAGAGTAAGCTTGCAGTACTCAGGGCAAAAAAGCTTCAGCACATGACGTTTTGATCTACAAGGAAAACTACGATGCTCGTGACGTTTAGTAGTAAGGCTGGCGCAGATATTTTGATGCTGTCGCAACACGCCAAACCGATTCTGCAAATCATGGGTAAGCTTGATGGCACCGAGCTGCCTGTTCGTGGCGTGTTCATGCCCGAACACATGGCACAAACGATTGCCCAACTCGAAGACGCCATTGCAGTGGCGCCCGCGCCCGCTGAAGAAGACGAAGATGCGCCGCGCGATCCAATTGCTCGGCCAGTCGGCTTGCGGCAGCGTGCGTTTCCTTTGCTTGATCTGTTAAAACGCGCAAAAGAAAACGGCTACCCAGTTCTTTGGGAGGCCAGCTCACCCTGGTGAATTCAACGCCCGTTAAAACGCTTTTTCAAACAGCGCCCGAAAATCAGCAGTCGTTGTATGACGCGGATTCCAGCGGTTGTAATTCGCTTGCGTACATAACTGCGCCATTTCCTCAAAGGTGTCTTCGGTCACACCAACATCCCTGAGCCGAGGCGGGATACCTAAATCCAAACACATGGCTTCAATCGCCTGAACCGCAGCTTGCGCGGCATCAAGCGTTGGCCATTGCTGTACGGGGCGCCCCATGGCGATCGCGACACGCGCAAATTTTTGCGGGTTCGCCACCAAATTAAAACGCGCCACGTGCGGCAAGCACAGCGCGTTTGACAAGCCATGCGACAAATGAAAATGCGCGCCAATAAAGCGTGCCATGCAGTGCACATTGCCTAAACCGGTTTGCCCAAATGTCATCCCAGCCAAAGCCGAGCCACACAACATGTTCAGCCCTGCTTCAAGATTGCCTCGATTCGCAACAAACGGCCGAATGTTTGACGCCAGCAATTCGATTGCCTGCAAATTAATGGCATCAGTGATTAAATTTGTCTGTAACGACACATAAGATTCAAACGCATGCACGAACGCGTCGATGCCAGAGTGCGCAGCAACGTTTGCCGGCACCGTGCGCAACGCCAATGGGTCAAGTATTGCAAACACGGCCGGATTCAACGCAGCGTGCCGAATCGACATCTTGAGATTTTTTTCAGTATCGGTGATCACGCACGAGCCCGACACTTCAGACCCCGTGCCTGCGGTCGTCGGGATCGCGATTAACGGCAGCGGCGCAAGACTAAACTTATCAATCCCTTCGTAATCGTGAATCCGTCCGCCATTGGTGGCTAAAATCCCAACCGCTTTGGCAACGTCTAGCGTACTACCGCCACCAATGGCAAGAATCGCCGTCGCTTCATGGGCTTGGCACACAGCAAACGCCCTCTGCACAGTATGCGCACTTGGGTCGGGTTCAATCTCAGTAAAGACCGCGCTCTGCACTCCCGCCGCCTTTAACAAGGTTTGTATCTGCGCGTAGAAGTCGCTTTTCAACAGCGCCGCATCAAGCGCCACAAACATACGCCGACACGCCAACTTCGCAACGATCTCTGTTATTTTTTCTGACGCGCCAACCCCCATATAAATCGTGGAAGGGCAAAAGAAACTCGAAAGTGTTGTTGTCATGTTTCGCAGACTATGGAGAACGATTGAACCTCAGAGCTTAGGTGCGTGGCAGGCCGCTCAAGTGAAGATAGAGCGGCCTGTTAAGCGCAACCCGAGCATTGTTACTCAGGCGTGGCGCCCAGATCAAGAATCAACGGTCTCCAGCGCGCGACTTCGCTCACCAACAACGCACGCGCACCTTCTGGGGTCTTTTGTACCGGTAGAGGTTCTTCAATACCGGCGGCCTCAAAACGCGCACGCAACTCTGGCGTCTGAAGAGCTTTGACGAGCGATTCATTTAATTTTTTTACGATCTCTGGCGGTGTGCCTTTTGGTACCAGAATCATGTTCCAGATGTCATACAACAAATCCGGAAACCCAGACTCACCTGCTGACGGCACGTCAGGGAGGGCGGCGATGCGCGTAGGGCGCAATACCACCACGCCTTTTACCAGTCCTGATTTAACATATTTCACCGCTGTCGTTGTGCTCTCGACCATGTAGTCGATATGACCAGCCATCACATCGTTCACTGCCTGGCCCGCACCGCGATAATTCACACCGTTGACCTTCACGCCTAGCCTAACGTTAATCAATTGTCCGCCCAGCCAGGTTCCAGAGCCAACGCCAGCCGCACCGAAATTCAAGCGCGCGGTGTTTTGCTTCAGGTAGGCCGCAAACTCATCAAGCCCGTTTGCCGGAAAATCCTTACGCGCCGAAATAATTTGCGGTGCGTCGCCGATCGACGCAATCGGAATAAAATCTTTGAGCACGTCATAGCTTAAATTTTTATACAGCGTGGCGTTAACGGCAAGTGTGCCACCATTGCCAATCAGCATGGTGTAGCCGTCTCCAGCGGCGCGCGAAGCACGCGTGCCGCCAACTGTGCCGCCAGCACCTGGCGTGTTTTCAACGATCACCGGTTGGCCCATCACTTTAGATAAACTCTCTGCCACTACACGCGCCATCACGTCTGTGGGGCCGCCGGCGGCAAAGGGCACAATCAGTGTCAACGCTCGATCAGGGTATGCAGCAACGGCCAAAGTGCTTACAGTCGCCAACACCAAAGCACAAAAGTATTGCGCCGTTTTTTGTTTTACACGATCAAACATAAAATTCCTCTGTTGTAATGGGTAATTGAAACAAAAAGGGCTGTATGACGCAGCCCTTTTTTACCAACACGGTGATGCTTAGTTACACATCCAAATTTGCGGCCTGAAGGGCATGCATTTCGATGAAGGCGCGCCGTGGTTCAACATGATCGCCCATCAGTGTTGTAAATATCTGATCGGCACCAATCGCGTCTTCAATCTGAACCCGTAATAAACGGCGCACTTTAGGATCCATGGTGGTCTCCCATAGTTGCGAAGGATTCATCTCGCCCAAACCCTTATAGCGTTGCTTGGTGACATTACGCTCGGCCTCGGCACGCAACCATTGCATCGCCTCACGAAAATCGGCAACCATGCTTTCTTTGCGCTTGTCACCTTCACCGCGCGCAACCATCGCACCTTTGCCAACCAACCCTTGAAACGTTGCCGCGGCACGCGCCAACACGCCGTAATCTGCACCACCCGTAAAGTCTGGATCAAGCACGGTGACACGCACATTACCGTGATGTTTGCGACGAATAATTAAACGATAGCGCTCTGATCCTTGATGATACTCAGGCGTCACCTCAACTTGATTGGGCAGTAAAGGATCTTCAAGCGCCGCTTGCAAGCGCACCGCCGAAGCCTTAGTCAACTCATCTGTCTCGAGCTCAACGGTCGCGCCACCGACGATCGCAGACAAGGTCGACTCATCCATGAAACGACTCAAGCGTGCGATCACGCCATCCGACATCACATATTGTTTAGCCAACTCGGTCAGCGCAGCACCTGAGATCGCCTCGGCACCTGCGCGCGGTACCAGCGAGGCGTCTTTAAGAGAGAGCGTCAACATATAGCTAGACTCTTCAACCTCGTCTTTTAAATACCGTTCGTCTTTACCCGCCTTGATCTTATAAAGCGGCGGTTGTGCAATGTAGATGTAGCCGCGCTCAACAAGCTGTGGCATCTGCCGATATAGCAGCGTCAATAACAAGGTACGAATATGCGCGCCGTCAACGTCAGCATCGGTCATGATAATAATGCGGTGATAACGCAACTTATCAACGTTGAAATCTGGGCCAATGCTGGTGCCAAGCGCAGTAATCAGCGTCGTGATTTGTTCGCTGGCAATCAGTTTGTCAAAGCGCGCTTTTTCAACGTTCAACACCTTGCCGCGCAACGGCAAAATCGCTTGAAACTTTCGATCGCGCCCTTGCTTAGCCGAGCCACCTGCCGAGTCACCCTCGACGATATACAGCTCACAAAGCGCTGGGTCTTTTTCTTGGCAGTCGGCAAGCTTACCGGGTAGGCCCGCGCCTTCAAGCACGCTCTTGCGACGCGTGAGCTCACGCGCTTTACGCGCGGCTTCGCGCGCCCGCGCTGCTTCAACCACCTTGGCGCACAGCGCCTTGGCATCGATTGGATTTTCAAGCAGCCACGTCTCTAAGGTTCGTGCCACGGCCTCTTCAACCGCTGGACGCACTTCAGATGACACCAACTTGTCTTTGGTCTGACTACTAAATTTAGGCTCAGGCACTTTAACTGACAACACGCAAGTCAAGCCTTCGCGCATGTCATCACCCGTGGTTTCAACTTTGGCCTTCTTGGCCATTTCGTTGTCACCAATATACTTATTTAGAATACGCGTCATCGCTGCGCGCAATCCAGTCATATGCGTGCCACCATCGCGCTGTGGAATGTTATTGGTGAATGCGAGTACTTGTTCGCTGTAACCATCATTCCACTGCATGGCGACCTCAACGCCCACCATCGTGCCACCAGCGTTAGACTCGGTGCTGACCGAAAAAACATTCGGATGCAACACTGTCTTGCCGCGGTTGATATATTCGACAAAGCCTTTGACACCGCCCGAAAACGCAAAGTTTTCTTCTTTGCCATTTCGTTGATCGACGAGGCGAATCTTTACGCCATTGTTCAAGAACGAAAGTTCACGCAACCGCTTTGACAGAATTTCGTAGTGGTACTCAACGTTATTAAAAATATCGGTGTCGGCTAAAAAATGTACCTCTGTGCCGCGCATTTCGGTTGGGCCCGTGACCGCCAAGGGGGCCAGTCGCTCACCTTTACGAAACTCCATTTGATGCACTTGGCCATTACGACGGATCGTCAGGCGCAACCACGACGACAGCGCGTTGACGCACGACACGCCCACGCCATGCAAGCCCCCCGATACTTTGTACGAGTTTTGGTCAAACTTACCGCCGGCGTGCAACTCGGTTAAAACAATTTCAGCCGCGCTACGTGCAAACTCATCTTCCTTATGGATATCAGTCGGGATACCGCGACCATTATCAGTAACAGAAATTGAGTTGTCGCCGTGGATCGTAACAACGATATCGTCACAATGTCCCGCAAGCGATTCATCGATCGCATTATCAACAACCTCAAACACCATGTGATGCAAACCGGTGCCATCCGAGGTGTCCCCAATGTACATACCGGGGCGCTTGCGCACGGCCTCAAGGCCCTTGAGCATTTTGATCGAATCGGCACCGTAAGCGTCCGTATCTTCAGGTGCCTGGCCAGGTACTTGCGTGTTTTCTGACATTCTTTAAATCCGCATAGGCATGACGACGTACTTAAAAGACTCGTCGTCAAGCAAAGTAATAAGGGCTGAGGCGTTCGCGTCAGGCATAACTGACCAGCGAATCGTTTCGGCTTTGACGTTGGCTAAAAAATCTAGCAAGTAGCTGACGTTAAAACCAACGTCTAAAGCCTCGTGTGCGTAATCAACGTCAATTTCTTCTTGCGCCTCTTCTTGCTCTGCGTTTGTCGAAGAAATCTTTAACAGGTGCTGCCCTAACTGCAAGCGAACGCTACGAAATTTGTCCGTCGTCAAAATGGCCGCACGCTGCAAGCAGCCCTGCAAGATTTCGCGCGAGACATCAAAATGTCGTGTGTAATTTGAGGGGATCACGCGGTTGAAGTCTGGAAACTTTCCTTCAACCAATTTAGAAACCAGCTCAACGTGCCCAAATGAAAAACGAATTTGACCGGGTGCCACATCGACAGTAACCGGCTCATCTGAGTCATCGAGGAGCCGCTGCATTTCAAGCACGGTTTTACGCGGCACAATCACTTCATGTTTGGCGAGTACACCCTCAACAGGCGTTGAGCTATGAGCCAACCGATGGCCATCGGTTGCAACGGCCCGCAGCAAGCCTGGCTCAAAGACCATCAGCATGCCGTTCAGGTAATAACGGATGTCTTGCTGCGCCATGGCAAAGTGCGCCATATTAAATAAATGCTTAAGCGTTTTGCGCGGTAGCGTCAATGAGACGTCCCAGCGCTCGGGCTGAGTCATCGTCGGAAACTCAGTCGCCGCAAGCGTTTGTAACGAGAAGCGGCTTTTACCTGTTTGCACAGCGAGTTTGCCGCCCGTCGTTGAGAGCTTGACGTCTCCGGTGTCGGGCAGTGCGCGCAAAATATCTAAGAGTTTACGGGCGGCGACTGTTAACGACTCGCTTTCGGCGCCAATGCCAAAATCGGCATGCGTCGTGATCTGCACTTCAAGGTCTGTTGCAATGAACGATACCCTTTCAGCTTGCTTGCGTACCAAAATATTCGCAAGAATAGGAAGAGTGTGGCGCCTCTCAACAATGCCGGCAACCGTCGATAGCGGTTTAAGTAAAGCGTCGCGGGGGGTCTGGACAAGTTGCATGGATTATCCCTTTAAAGTTTGTTCAAGCACATGCAGCGTATGGTTAAAGTCTGCTTGTTTAGCGCGAAGGTCGGTTATCTTTCTGACCGCGTGTAAGACGGTGGTGTGATCACGGCCACCAAACAGATCGCCAATTTCTGGCAAGCTTTTCTGCGTCAGTTCTTTAGCTAGATACATGGCGACCTGACGCGGCATCGCAATGTTGGCAGGTCGCCGCTTTGAGTACATATCAGCGACCTTCATTTTGTAATAGTCAGCAACCGTTTTTTGGATGTTTTCAACGGTGACCTGCCCACTTGAGGCCGACAGGAGGTCTTTCAAAGCATCTTTGCAGATATCAACATTGGCGACTTCACGGCCATGAAAGCGCGCGTAGGCCACAACTTTTTTGAGCGCACCCTCAAGCTCACGCACATTACTGCGCAAATGTTTGGCAATAAAAAACGCCACGTCTTCGGGTAGGGTCACGCCTTCTTGCTCGGCCTTGCGCAACAAAATGGCGACTCGCATTTCTAACTCGGGTGGCTCGATCGCAACCGTAAGACCCGAGTCAAAGCGCGAGATCAAGCGTGTATCGATACCCGAGAGCTCTTTTGGATAGGTGTCGCTTGTAATGATGATTTGCTTACGTTGCGCGACCATCGCCTCAAACGCGTAAAAGAACTCTTCTTGCGTACGATTCTTGCCCGAAAAAAACTGGATATCATCAATCAGTAAAAGATCGAGCGAATGATAGTACCGTTTGAAATCATCAAAGGCTTTTCGTTGGTAAGCCTTTACAACGTCTGACACGTATTGGTCGGCGTGCACATATCTGACGCGCGCGCCTTTGCCTAATCCCGCCAACGCATTACCGATTGCGTGGATTAAATGGGTTTTACCCAAACCAACGCCTCCATATAAAAACAGAGGGTTGTAGGAGGTGCCAGGATTTTCTGCAACTTGTAACGCGGCCGCTCGCGCGAGCTGATTCGCCTTACCCGTGACAAAGTTGTCAAAGGTAAGCTCGACATTAAGGCGTGAGCGCTCATCGGCGGGAGGGGTCGCTGACGCGGCCAATGAAGCGCCATTAAAGGAAACAGTTGATGACGTCTTTTGGTTTGGCGTGGCAGCCGTTGCGTCTTGCGTCTGGTCAGTGAACCTGACTGACGGCGACTCATTGAGCGAGTCTTTTTGACCGCTCAGGGGGTCACGTTGGACGGTGGCGGTCACGCTTTGCGTGCGTTGATCTTGTTCTGGAGCGGGAAGCTCAAACAAAACATGTACGGGTCTTTTGTACCAAGTTGAAGCAAAAGTTTCAATTTGATGTGCAAAGTTTTTACGCACCCAGTCAAGCTTAAATCGATTTGGCGCAGACACACGCAGACACGCCTGCGCTTCATCGAAGGCGAGCGGTATCAGCGGGCGTATCCACGCGCTGATTTGCTGGGGAGGAAACTCCTGCTCTAGGTGTAAGACGCAGGACTGCCAAAACTGGTTCATGTGACTCGCTAAGTAAACCCCGATTCTACCCTGTCAGAGCCAAGGTTATCCACAGGCACCGCGGCAATTTACCCGTAGGGTTTTCCTAACCATTTGACTAAGTTCGGTTTTTTTGATGAAATGGAGGGCTTGCCAGAATTATCCTAAACCTTTTTTCGCTCTTTGTTGGGCCATTCATCATGAAACGTACCTACCAGCCTTCCGTTACCCGCCGTAAGCGTACTCACGGCTTTCGCGTGCGCATGAAAACCCGCGGTGGCCGCGCAGTCATCAATGCTCGTCGCGCCAAAGGCCGTAAGCGTCTGGCCGTTTAGTCAGCCAACTTATCAGTCCTATTGACCTAGTGGGCCTTTC
>JBIIWK010000224.1:0-5675 GCA_044338955.1 Burkholderiaceae bacterium | reverse complement strand
GCGTAGTGTTCGGGGTAGGGCGTCTGAGTGATGTCAAGAATGGTTGCCATAATGTCAGGCAAGTACCCTGGCGAGTGTCTGATGGCACCTCGGTCCGAGATGCCTGTTGGCCAATGCATGATGAGCGGCGTGGCAACGCCACCCTCGTGAATCCAGTGTTTGTAAAGCCTGAAAGGTGTGTTTGACAGGTTGGCCCATGCGGGGCCGTAACTTTGATAGGTGTCTTCGGGGCCGGGCATCAACGAGGTATCATTACCAAAATGCACTGGGTTACCGTCACGTGTTTTGGCGCGGGCGATCATGAGCTTATCAACCAGCTCATCAATCGACACGCCTTCAGGAATATCCTCTGCGCAAGCGCCATTATCTGACATAAAGATCACCAGCGTATTGTCAAGCTCACCGGCATCTTCGATGGCTTGCAAAATACGGCCGATGCCTTGATCCATTCGGTCGATCTGCGCGGCATAGACTTCCATACAGCGTAGTAGCCAGGCTTTTTGTTCGGCGTCTTCCCAGCTCGGCTGAGAAGGGTCTCTGTCGGTTAGCGGCCACGAGTCTTTTAGGATGCCGGACTTGACCAGCCGCTCGAGTCGTTCTTTGCGCAGCGTATCCCAGCCGCTATCAAACCGCCCTTTATATTTTTTGATATCTTCTTCGTGGGCGTGCAACGGCCAATGAGGCGCGGTGTAAGCGACGTAAGTAAAAAAAGGTTGAGTCGGGGAAGAGGAGTAGTGTTGCTTAATGTAAGTGACAGCTTGGTCGCTGATCGCGTCGGTATAAAAGAAATTTTTGTCATCGCGAGCCTCGTGCTCGGCATTTTTGTTGTCGCGCGTGAGGGTGTTGGGATCATAAAAACTGCCTGCTCCGATGATCGTGCCAAAAAACTCATCAAAGCCTCGTTGTTTAGGCCACGAATCGGTAGGTTCACGCAAATTGCTTGAGACGTGCCACTTACCACTCATGTAGGTTTTGTAATGACTCGCTTTTAGGGCTTCTGGAATCGTGACGCAGCGCTGATTCAGGTTGCCCGCGTAACCTTCGGGGCCGCTGTCATAGGTCAAGATTCCGATGCCGGTTTGATGCGGATGCAAGCCGGTCATGAGCGAGGCGCGTGAGGGACTGCAGCGAGCCGTGTTGTAGAACTGTGAAAAGCGTAAGCCGCCAGCGGCCAGGCGATCCAAGTTGGGTGTTTCAATCTCGCCGCCATAGCAGCCGATATCAGAAAAACCCATGTCATCATTTAGGATCAAGACAATATTTGGTTTCTTACTCATAGCAATCCTGTATTTTAAAAGGCTAAAGGCGCTGACCTGTCAGAGGATCAAATAAATGCACGGTTGAGGGCTGACAACTGACTTTAATCGTTTCGTTTTCTTTAATAAGTTGCGTTTGCTGTAGCTTCATTTTGATAGGTTGTTGGTCTACCAACAAAGCGACAATCACGCTGTCACCCAAGTCCTCAATGAGTTCAACAGTTGCGCTCAAACCCTCAGCGCTTGGCGATAAATCAGAAGGTCGAACCCCAAATATCACTTCGCGTGATGAAGTCGTGCTCTGTTCGATTTGAAGGCGATCACCATTTTTAAAGGTGATGGTTGAGCCTTGCCATTGGGCAGCAAGCAAGTTCATGGGTGGGCTGCCAATAAAGCTGGCAACGGTCAACGTGGCAGGGCGAGCAAAGATATTTCTAGGGGTGTCAATTTGCACGATTTTTCCTTCCATAAAGACAGCAACGCGGTCGGCCAGCGTCATTGCTTCTTCTTGATCGTGCGTGACATATACCGTTGTGACTTTCAAAGAGCGCTGTAGTTTACGTAATTCGACTCGAGTTTCTAAGCGTAGTTTGGCGTCAAGATTAGATAAGGGTTCATCGAGTAAAAATAGACGAGGTTGGCGCACAATTGCCCGTGCCAGTGCAACGCGCTGTTGTTGACCGCCCGAAAGTTGCCCGGGCTTGCGATCCATCAGATGTTCGATATTGACTTTAGTTGCAGCCTGTTGTGCAGCAAGATTTCTAGACGACTGATTTTGTCCAATCATCTTTAACGGAAAGGCGATATTTTCTTGAACCGACATGTGCGGATACAGAGCATAACTTTGAAAGACCATTGCGACATCACGTTCTCCGGGTTCTTTGCTGGTGACGTCTTCGTCATCCATAAACACCTTGCCAGCATTGAGCGACTCTAGCCCTGCAAGCACCCTGAGCGTGGTTGTCTTGCCCGAGCCTGAGGGCCCTAACAGCACAAAAAATTCGCCCGCTTTGATGTCTAGATCAATGCCGTGCAAGACCGTGAGTTGATCGTGTTTTTTTACCGCACCCTCGATGCGAATGCTGCCGCGCTGAGTCATCGCCGCCCTCCGCCTTTCACTGCGCCAACAGTTAAGCCCTTCACGATATGGCGTTGTGCAGCTAACCCGATGAGGATCACAGGTGCCATCGCGACGATGGCAGCTGCCGCCAGGCGCGCCCATTGGGTCTGCTCAACAGATATAAAGTTGAACATCGCGACGGTGACGGGCCGCACGCGGTTACCGCCGAGCAACACAGAAAACATGAATTCATTCCAAGAGTTGAGAAATACAAAAATAGTTGTCACGGCAATGCCGCCACGCACCTGGGGCAAGATCACATACCAAAGTGCGCGCAGCCGTCCGGCGCGATCAAGCAGGGCGGCTTCCTCCATCTCGAGCGGGATATCCTCAAAGTAAGACACCATCAGCCAGATGGCAAAGGGCAACGAAAAAGTCAGAAAGATGAGAATTAAACCCGAGTAGGTGTCCAGCCCGCCGATGCGTTGCAGAACCAGGTAATAGGGAATCACCAATCCCACTGGAGGCAGCATTTGCGTCACCAGTACATAAAAGCCGCTGGTTTGCTTACCTGGGTATTTGAGGCGGGCAATCGCGTACGCGGCCGGTACCGAAAACAGCATTGTCAGTAGCGTTGCTGTACTTGAAACGACGATGCTCGACCAAAGATTGGGCAGGATTGAATCCGCACCGCTTAGGACGGCACGATAATTATCGAGCGTCGGCGTGAAAATCCAGACCGGCGGATAGGCCAACACGTCGCGTTCAGTCTTAAAGGAAGTGAGCACTGCCCAAATAACCGGAAACGCCCAGACGGTGAGTAGCAGACCGGCGGCAGCAAATAACATGAGTTGACGCGGGATTGTTTGTTTCATTTAGCGGCTTTTCTGCGTTTAAACATGAAGTAGGACACGGCGAGTGTGAGGCCGAGCAGCACCATCGCAAGGCTTGAGCCGTAGCCGAGATTTAATTCTGTAAACGAGGTTCGATAGGCATATAGATTCAAGATTTCGGTTGAGGAGCCTGGTCCGCCGCCCGTCGCCGCAAAAATGGCAGCAAAGGCTGAAAGCGCCGTCATGGTGCGCATGATGACAACCATGATGATTGCGGGGCGTATCAACGGTAGCGTGAGATAGCGGAAACGTTGCCAGGCGTTGGCTCGATCTAGCCGCGCTGCTTCATAGACGTCAGCGGGCAGAGTCGCGAGCGTTGCGAGAAAAACGAGGAAGGCGAACGGAGTCCATTGCCATGTGTGGATGGCAATCACAGAGATGAGGGCTAGTTGCGGGTCGCCTAACCAATTTTGACTGCCGAGCCCGAGAGCTCGAGTGACCAAGTCGACAAGACCAACGTCAGGGGCTAGAACGAGGGTGCGCCAAAATAAACCGACGACGACTGGGGCGAGTACGATTGGTAAGATCGCGGCGATACGCAGCAGCGCCTGACCCTTGGGGATCTGCTGTACTAGCATCGCAAGCGACAGCCCAACCAGTATTTGTAAGCATACGGTCGAGCTCGTGTAGACCACAGTCAGCCATAGCGAGTTCATAAACCGCGGGTCGCCCAACATCTTGCCGTAGTTGTCCAGGCCGGCAAAACCCGATAGCCAGGGCATGGTCATATCGAGCCGGAAAAAGCTAGTCCAGCCCAAGTAGACAAGAGGGGCTGTGGTGGTGATCAATAAAAGTAATAGCGACGGTCCGAGTAAGTACCAGGCGAACCTACGCTCTTGCCTGGCTAGGGCAAGAGCGCCAGAGTCAATTGCTTGTGCTGCAGCCATTTTTTAGTTCTTTAAAAGCTGCTGGATTCTGGCTTGTGCTTCATCCAAGGCTTCTTTTGGCTTCTTTTGTCCGACAAGCGCAGCCTGAATGCTTGTTGCCATGGCTTCGCCAATCGCGGGCCACTGCGGCACTAAAGGTCGCCACTGTACGTCGGTGTCGAGCTCGAGAGATTGCAATGCTGCAGGTATGAAATTGTCGCCCGCACCGCTCATCGCTTCAGCAAAAGCGGGGTCACGCCACAACGAAAGACGGTTTAAGCCAGAGCGTTTAGCAGGACCGGCAAATTTCCAGGATGTGCGTATTTGGGTTTCGGCACATGTCGCCCAAGTGATAAAGAGCCAGGTTGCTTTTTTTGCGCGTGCACTCAGGGCTGCGTTGATCGGAAATCCCCAGTTCCAAATTGAGGTCACGCGCTTGCCGCTAGGACCGGCTGGCCAGCGAGCGTAGGCAATCTTGCCGACTACTTTAGATTTTTCAGGATTATTAATGACGGCGGCTGACGAGTGTGCATCAAGATACGTTGCAACAGTGCCTTGAGAAAAGGCGTCGGCAATGTCGGGCCAGTTCCAGTTGCGTACCGCAGGTGGTGCGTATTGCGTCAGCGCGTCGACGTACCAAGTCAGCGCCTTGACGGCTTCGGGCGAGTTCACCACTAACTTGTCGCCGTTAAACCAACTGCCTCCAAAGCCGCGCAAAATTGAGGGGTACACATACATGTTTTGTCCGGCGCCCGAGAAGCCTCGCAACGCGAGTCCGTAGGTACGATTCGCCGGATCTGTCAAGGCCTTTGCATTCGAGAGCAGTTGGTCATACGTTTCAGCTGGTTTAAGACCTTTGGCTGCGTACAGGTCTTTGC
The DNA here is from genome assembly GCA_044338955.1 of Burkholderiaceae bacterium. Lineage (GTDB taxonomy): Bacteria > Pseudomonadota > Gammaproteobacteria > Burkholderiales > Burkholderiaceae_B > Zwartia. Next base: position 722 of record JBIIWK010000224.1, on the reverse strand, counting down.
GATAAACCTGAACGGTGACTTCGCCATCAAACGGGATGCCATAGGGCTTGCCGCCGACAGAGTCTGCTTCGCGCCAGGCTTTGATGATGTCATCGTAATTAAACCAAGCCTTATCGGTTAGGGTTGGATCGTTCAAATACGTATCCAATGGATCGACCCACTTGTTGGCAACGTAGAGCGGGTAGTACATCGGGTCTGCAGCGTGAGTCGCAAAGGTGGCGGTCTTTGAGGATAGATCGAGCAAGGCTTTTTGGCGGATCTGCCCCGGCGGTACTTTCTCCATTCGTACCTTAATCCCCGTCAGTGCTTCGAACTGAGGAATCAGTGAGATGAGGTTTTCAAAGTAACTGGCCGGTATGACGGCCACCGAGATGGCTTCGCCCTCAGTTTGGCGCCAGTTTATTTTTGCTGATTTGTAGGCAGCGAGCTCGTCGCCTTGCCCAAAGGCGGTTGTCCAACTTGTGGCGCCTGAGGCCAGCACACCAAGGCTGGCCGCTTGTTTAAGTATTTTGCGCCGACCAGTTTGTAGGGATTGGGTTCGAAACGATGATTTCATGATTGTCTCCGGGTGGCTGTAGCGCTAGAGGGTTTAGTTCAAGCGCTGAGCAATTGAATAATGAGCTGAGTCTCTTCGGGTTGCTATTGTGTTTTGTGTCAGACGGAACCAAATAATCCGCAAACTTCGACTTTATGCAATCGTTTACATCGCATTCAGATTAGCA
>JBIIWK010000001.1:0-51848 GCA_044338955.1 Burkholderiaceae bacterium | reverse complement strand
CCAGGTACTTTATGCTTTACACTTCGGTGGTGCCCAGGAGAGGACTCGAACCTCCACACCTTTCGGCACACGGACCTGAACCGTGCGCGTCTACCAATTCCGCCACCTGGGCCTAACTTGTACTCAAACGCCACGCATTATAAGCGAGATTTTAGCTTTGGCAAAACGCCTCCCACCCAACATCAAGAACACTCGCACCGCGACTGTCTCCCCAGAGAATATCCCCGATTTTGATCCCGATGTACCTAGTCGCGAACAAATTCTAGAAGTCTTGCGTGTCGCGCCTGCGCCGCTCTCCCCCGAGGACTTGGCCGCACGCATGGGGTTGACCCGCGAAGAAACCTTAACGGGCTTTGATCGTAGAATCGCCGCCATGGAGCGGGACGGGCAATTGCTGCCCAACCGTAAGGGCGTGCTGTTGTTGGCGAATAAGCTTGATTTTGTGGCCGGGCGTGTGCAAGGCCATCGCGACGGGTTTGGCTTTTTGGTGGCCGACGCGGGTGGTCAAGACATTTTTTTGTCACCACGCGAGATGCAAAAAGTGTTGCACGGCGATCGCGTCTTGGTCAAACCAACGGGCGAATATCGCGGCAAACCTGAGGGCACGATCGTTGAGGTGCTTGAGCGGCGTACCAACCGCTTGGTTGGGCGCTTTTTAAATGAACGCGGCGTGACCATCGTTGTGCCTGAAGATCAGCGCATCAAACACGATGTCTTGATCCCGCCTGGGGACACGGGTGGCGCTCAGCACGGTCAGGTGGTGTCGATTGACATCATCGAGCAACCCTCGCGTCATAAACAACCCCTAGGCCGCGTGGCTGAGATTTTGGGCGAAATTGACGACCCAGGTATGGAGATCGAAATTGCGGTACGCAAGTTCGACGTGCCGGTCGACTTTTCAGAGGCCGCTGAACGGCAGGCTGAAAAACTACCCGACGCAGTACGCGTGACCGATTTGAAAGATCGTGTGGATTTGCGTGACGTACCTTTTATTACGATCGATGGCGAAGACGCGCGCGACTTTGACGATGCGGTTTACTGCGAGCAAGTGGACATGGGCGAGGCGCGTAAGCGCCCGGCCTGGCGACTGCTAGTGGCGATTGCCGATGTGAGTCATTACGTGACGCCCGAAGACGCCCTTGACGAAGCGGCGCGCGAGCGCGGCACGAGCGTGTATTTTCCACGTCGGGTGATCCCGATGTTGCCCGAGAAACTTTCAAATGGCTTGTGTTCGCTTAAGCCTTCGGTTGATCGACTCGTACTAGTGTGCGATATGGTGATCCCGCTGTCGGGTGCGAAAGCGGGTACGGTGTCGGCCTATCAGTTTTACAACGCGGTCATTCATTCGCATGCACGCACCACCTACAACCAAGTTTGGGAGTCGCTGCAACAGCCTCAAGGGCCGGTGGCGCGCAGTTTTGCCAAAGTCATGCCCCAAATTAACGGGTTGTACGAGTTGTTTCAGCTGTTGTCTCAAGGTCGCAAAGAGCGCGGTGCGATTGACTTTGACACGATTGAGACCAAAATCGTTTGCAACGAGTTAGGTCGTATTGAAAAGATCATTGGTGTCGTACGTAACGACGCCCATCGCCTAATTGAAGAGTGCATGTTGGCGGCCAATACGTGTGCTGCGGATTTTATGTTGCGCAGCAAGCACATCGGTTTGTATCGTGTGCACGAAGGCCCGACCCCCGAAAAGTTGCAATCGCTGCGTGAGTTTTTGAAAACGCTGGGGCTGAGTTTGGGGGGAGGTGCCGACCCAACGGCCGCAGACTATGGTGCTTTGCTGGATAAGGCCCGGGCGCGTCCCGACTATGGGCTGTTACAGACGATGTGCTTACGTTCGATGCAGCAGGCGATTTACGGGCCTGATAATGCGGGTCACTTTGGTCTATCGTATCCGGCCTATACGCACTTTACGTCACCGATTCGCCGTTATCCAGATTTGATGACCCACCGCGTCATCAAGGCCTTGCTCAAAAGCCAGCGTTATCAACCGGTGCTACATGGCTTTGCTTCGGCACCTGGTGCGACACTACGCGAATACGAGCATGATCTATGGGAAAAAATCGGCTTGCTGCTGTCGGCCACAGAACGGCGCGCCGATGATGCGTCACGCGATGTAGAGGCCTGGCTCAAGTGCTGGTTTGTCAAAGAGCGTGTGGGCGAAGTCTTTAGCGGGCGTGTCACCGGGGTGGCGAGCTTTGGTATTTTTGTCACACTCGATACCTTGCATGTTGAAGGCTTGGTCCACGTCTCAGAACTTGGCACCGAGTATTTTCAATTTAACGATGCGATGCACGAGCTGCGTGGTGAACGCACCGGTCTGCGCTATCGTTTAACGGATGCGGTACAAGTGCAGGTCGCACGTGTTGATCTCGAGGCGAGGCGCATCGAGTTCAGGCTGGTCACGGGCACCACGTTCGATGCCTTGCGCAAGGCCGCCACGCGTGTCGAAGATCCCGCAGGCAGACGTGTTAAAAAAGCGGCCGCACCCAAGCCACCTGAACTAAAAGGGCAAATCGCTAAAGTGCGCCGCGCCGAGGCCAAAAAAACGGCTAAGCAAGAGGCTGCGCGTACCCCTAAAAAGGCTGTACACGCAAAAAAAATAACTGGTTTAAAAAAATCTGTCCGTAAAGGGCATTAGGAATACGTATGGCTGCAACTCAAATGCTGGCGGGTTTTCATGCGGTCATCGCACGTTTACGCCAAGCCCCAGAATCGATCCGCGAAGTGTACGTTGAGGTTCAGCGACGCGATAAGCGTATGCAGGCCTTGATTGCCAGTGTCACGCAGGCCGGGCGACCCGTGCATCCCGTGACAGCCGATCGGTTGGACGGCTTGACTGGAGGCTCTAGGCATCAAGGTGTGGTGGCGGTTGCCGATGCACGAAAACTCGCCGATGATCTCGATGAAGTGCTCGACGGCGTACAGGGCCCTGCGCTGTTATTGATTCTGGATGGCGTGACTGACCCCCATAATTTAGGCGCGTGCTTGCGTACCGCCGACGCTGCGGGGGTGCATGCGGTTGTTGCACCGCGAGACCGCGCCGTGGGTTTAAACACGACGGTGCAGCGTGTGGCGTGTGGTGCTGCCGAGTCAGTACCCTATTTGATGGTGACGAATTTAGCACGCACCATGCGCGAGTTAAAAGACCGCGACCTGTGGCTTGTGGGCACCGACGATACGGCGACACAAAGCATTCATCAAACCGACGGCAGGCGTTCGATGGCTTGGGTCATGGGCGCTGAAGGCGAGGGGATGCGCCGACTCACCCGTGAAACTTGCGACGAGCTCGTCACAATCCCGATGCTGGGCAGTGTTGAGAGTTTGAACGTTAGCGTAGCAACCGCAGTGTGTCTGTACGAGACTGTTCGCCAGCGTCAGGGCTAAACTACCCGGCGAGTGCAGCCTATTTTTTTAAAGTGAATCTGTAATGACTTCGTCTAAACAATCTTCCCAACAGGGTTTTACGACAACCATTTTGCACGGCGACCGCAAGCTGTCGGTCGAGCACGGCGCGGTGCATAAACCCATTCATACCTCAACGCAGTACGCCTATTCTGATGCGCGTGAACTGTCTGCGGTATTTCAGGGCAAGCCGGGCTATACCTACGCGCGTCAAGGCACGCCCACAAGCGATGCGCTTGAAAAGAAAATCAATAAAATGGAAGACGGTGTTGCAAGCTTGTCTTTTGCCACTGGGATGGCCGCGTTGACGGCGTTGTTTACGACACTGCTGCGCGCGGGCGATCATCTGCTCTCAAGTCAGTTTATCTTTGGCAATACCAATAGCTTGTTTGGCACGCTCGAGTTGTTGGGGATTGAGATCACGCTCATCGATCCAACCGATGCGCAGGCCGTTGCCGCTGCAATTCGTCCGAATACAAAAATGCTGTTTACTGAGACCATCGCCAACCCAGGTACACAGGTGGCCGATTTGGTCGGGTTAGGGCAGTTATGCCAAAAGCATAAATTGGTGTACGTGGTTGACAATACCGTGACCTCACCCTGGCTCTTTCGGCCAAAGGTGGTTGGCGCATCGCTTGTCATGAACGCGCTGTCTAAACATATTGGTGGGCATGCCAACGCACTGGGTGGTTCGCTCACCGATACTGGCCTGTTTGATTGGACCGCATACAGCAACATTCTCGATATTTATAAAAAAGGCCCATCAACAGGTTGGGCGATCACGCAGATCAAGAAAAAAGGTTTGCGCGACATGGGGGGCACCTTGTCTGCCGATGCGGCGCATCGGATTGCCGTGGGGGCTGAGACCCTAGCGTTGCGACTCGATAAAATTTGCAGCAACGCGATGGCGCTCGCTACATTTTTATCCAAGCACCCAGGCGTTCAACGCGTTGCTTACCCGGGGCTGACAAATCACCCCCAGCATGCCCGCGCTGCACAATTATTTGGTGGCAAGTTCAGCATGCTGATCGCGTTTGAATTGGTGGCGGGTATCGATTGCCTTGATTTTTTAAACCACCTACAAGTTGCGATCTTGGCAACCCATGTGGGCGATACGCGCACACTGGCTTTACCCGCGGCGCATACGATTTATCATGAGATGGGGCCTGCGCTGCGTGCCAAGATGGGCATTGCCGATGGCCTCATTCGCTTGTCTGTTGGCATCGAAGATCAAGCAGATTTGATTGCTGATTTTGAACAGGCGTTCGCCGCTTGTGGTGTCTCTTTGGCGTAGTGCAAGCCCAAATGCTGCAAAGTTTTTTTAGATTTTTTTAGGAAAATCGTAATAAGAACGCGGCTCTCAGGTGATTTTCTCTTGACAGCCCTTGCTGCCAGTGGCTTAATGTGCACACGAGTGATGACGGTCTGCGCAAGCGGGCGTTTTAATCTCTTTGCAGCCAGTTGAAGCGCTTGTAAACATGGCGCTTCAAATTTTTTATAGCTCTGACACTGTTAGCCCCCAAGGAAAATACACAACATGAACAAAACTGAATTGATTGATCACATTGCCACGAAAGCTGATATTTCTAAAGCAGCCGCAGGCCGTTCACTTGACGCGATGATTGCAGCAATCAAGGCAACCCTTAAAAAAGGTAACTCGGTCACGCTCGTTGGTTTTGGTACCTTTGCAGTGTCGCAACGTGCCGCGCGTATCGGACGCAATCCACGTACCGGTGAAGCGATCAAAATCAAAAAAGCAAAAGTTCCAAAATTCCGTCCAGGCAAGGCACTGAAAGACGCATTGAACTAACCCGTTTCGATTTGCTAAAAAAATGCGTTTCGCTATAATGCGATACGCATTTTTTTTTACCTGTTTTAGCCCTTTGTTCACCGCATCGTTTTGTATCCTTGCAAAACGTTCAGCCAAATTCTTAGGGTGCTTAGCTCAGCTGGCAGAGCGGCGCCTTTACACGGCGTAGGTCACAGGTTCGACCCCTGTAGCACCCACCAGTACCCCCTAAGAGATGTAAAATCGTGTCATGAGAGTCCTCGTAATCGAAGACGACGCGACGCTTGGGCGCGCGTTGCAAGAGTTTCTAACTGATCAAGGCTATGCAACCGACTGGTTAGCAGACGGCAAGCGTGCACTCACCGCTTTAGCCAACCACTCTTACGATTTACTAGTGCTCGACTTAAACTTACCTCTGATCGATGGCTTGCAGGTGTTGACCACACTGCGCAGCGACGGCAGTGAAATCCCCGTCTTGTTATTAACTGCGCGCGATGGCCTACAAGATCGAGTGGCGGGCCTCGATGCTGGGGCTGACGATTATTTGACAAAGCCCTTCGAGTTAGCCGAACTGGCTGCGCGCGTGCGGGCTTTGGCGCGACGCCATCTGGGTGTTGCGCGTTCGCTGATTGAGTTTGGTAGTTTGTCTTTTGATACTGCGCATCGAGAGTGTCGGGTCGCGGGTCAGCGCTTAGCTTTGTCCGTACGCGAACTCTCCGTACTTGAAATGCTGATGGTGCGCGCCGGTAAGGTCGTGACCAAACAGCAAATTGTGCAAGGTCTTTCGGCGCTTGATTCTGACTTTAGCGAAAATGCCGTCGAGGTCTACATTTATCGGCTTCGAAAGCGCCTTGAAGGTAAGGGCGCTGCCATCCAGACCGTGCGCGGCTTTGGTTACCTGCTTGAAGTCGAAGCGGTTTAGCGTCTGCTGCAGGCTAGCTCAAGGGCGAAGATGATGATGCGAACAGCTCTAACTTCAAGCGCGCAGCAGTCGCAAGGTTCTGAGTAATGCCGAAGCGCACATTCTTAACCTCTGGGGTTCAGCAATCGAGAGGTTGTATTGAATGACTAAGCTCGCATTCTTAACCCCGGGCACGTTGGCGCGCAGCTTGACGCTGCGCTTGTTGCCGCCCATCGTGCTGTTAGTCGGCCTTGATTTATTAGCCACGTGGGTCATCACGCATAAAATCGAGATGGCCGACTGGCAACTAGAAGACATTTTTTGGTTGATGGTCTTGGGGCAATTGATGTTGATTGCCCTGTGTGTTTGGGTCGTCGTACGAGGCGTACGCTCGGGCATGCGGGCAATCAATCAGCTTTCTAATGACATTGCCCAACGCTCGGTCGACGATTTAGGGCAATTAAAGGTCGAGGGTTTACCGCTTGAGCTTGAAGTGCTGGTTCGTCATACCAACGATTTGTTGGCACGATTGAACGACACGCTTGCGGCGCAGCGCCGCTTCGTTGGGCACGCCGCCCACCAACTCAGAACGCCGCTAGCGGGTTTAAAACTTGAATCCGAGTTGATGCTGGCCAAACCCTTGTCTGCCGATCTTCGCGAGCGTGCTGAGCGTATTAAACAAGTCAGCGATCGCATGATTCGGCTAGGGCGACAACTCCTGGTACTGGCGCGGGTGGATCCCGAAGCGCGTCCACAAGATCATTTTTTGCGGATGGATTTATGCGAATGGGTGCGTACAAGTGGTGCCGAGTGGTTAAGTCGTGCGCACGAGGCGGGTTTGACTTTGCAACTCGAGGCGCCTGATCACCCCGTCTGGGTTGAGGGTGATCCGATTTTGCTGGACGAGCTTCTTGGTAATCTGATTGACAACGCGTTGCGCTATGCGACCGGTGCGCATTACATCAGGCTATTGGTGACCTCAACGCCTCCAACGCTTGCGGTTGAAGATGACGGCTCGGGTATCAGTACCCAAGAGCAGGGGCGCGTCTTTGAAGCGTTTTATCGCTCGCCTGATGCTCCCCAGGGTGGTTCAGGTTTAGGGCTAGCCATCGTGCGCGAAATCGCCCGCGCCCATGGCGCCTGGTGGAACCTCGTGAGCCGGCCGCAATTTGCGGGCGCTCGTTTGACCGTAGTGTTTCCGGGTACGCGTCGAGGTGCTCAGTTAACGCGTCTGGACCGTTTCAATCAGCTGCGATAGGCGCGGTAGGTGCCCGTGATAAACCTCGCCCTTTAGGGCGAGGCAGCACAGCACGTCAAGCAAAGCGCTTTACAGTTTGCGGCCAGCACGTGATTCGATCCGCATGCGTAAGGCGTTGAGCTTGATAAAGCCCGCGGCATCGGCCTGGTTGTAGGCACCGCCGTCATCGTCAAAGGTGGCGATGGTTTGATCAAACAACGTGTCTTTTGAATCGCGCGACACGGTGTAGACGTTGCCTTTGTATAGTTTCAAACGCACCCAACCGTTCACTTCTTTTTGCGTGCTATCGATCAAGGCTTGGATAGCACGACGCTCGGGTGACCACCAGTAGCCGTTATAAATCAGGCTGGCATAACGCGGCATTAAGTCGTCTTTTAAATGTGCGACTTCACGGTCGAGCGTGATCGATTCAATGGCGCGATGGGCTTTGAGCAAAATCGTGCCGCCAGGGGTTTCGTAGCAGCCGCGGGATTTCATACCGACGTAGCGGTTTTCGACCAGATCCAGGCGACCGATACCATGTTTGCCACCCAACTCATTGAGTTTTGTCAGTACCTGAGCGGGCGACAGACGCACGCCATTGAGCCCCACCACGTCGCCGTGTTCAAACTCGACGTCGAGGTACTCGGCTTGATCTGGGGCGGCCTCGGGCGAGACCGTCCAGCGCCACATGGTTTCTTCGGCTTCTGCCTTTGGGTCTTCAAGGTGACGACCTTCAAAGCTGATGTGCAGCAGGTTGGCGTCCATTGAGTAAGGCGCGCCACCTTGCTTGTGCTTCATGTCGATGGCGATGCCAGCGGCTTCTGCGTATTGCAAAAGCTTTTCGCGCGAGACCAAATCCCATTCGCGCCAGGGCGCAATGACCTTAATGCCAGGCTCAAGAGCGTAATAGCCCAGTTCAAAACGTACTTGATCGTTGCCTTTGCCAGTTGCGCCATGCGAAACCGCATCAGCGCCGACTTGACGTGCGATTTCAATTTGGCGCTTGGCGATCAACGGCCGGGCAATCGACGTACCCAACAGGTATTCGCCCTCGTAGACTGTATTGCAACGAAACATCGGAAACACGAAATCGCGGACGAACTCTTCGCGCAAATCATCAATAAAGATTTGTTCAGGCTTGATGCCGAACTTGATCGCCTTGGCGCGTGCGGGCTCGAGCTCTTCGCCTTGACCGATATCCGCTGTGAAAGTGACGACTTCGCACTGGTATGTGTCTTGCAGCCATTTAAGAATGACAGAGGTGTCTAAGCCCCCTGAATAGGCCAAGACTACTTTTTTGATATCGCTCATAAGGTGCTCGAAATTAGCTGAATGTTTAACAGAAGAAGATATTTTAGCGGAAGGGCGCTGGCCTTTGCCTAGACGTTAGTTCAAAAGCCGGTTCTAACGGCCAGGCGAAAGTTCAAGGGCCGGTTCCATCCCTCAGACGTGTATTCAAAGGCCGGTTCCATCGCCTAGGGGTGTTAGGCCTTGTTCTTTAACCCAAACGTCCCAGTAACAAGAACTCCATTAGGGCTTTCTGAACATGTAGGCGATTTTCGGCCTCGTCCCAGACCACACTTTGAGGCCCGTCGATGACCTCGGCGGCAACTTCTTCGCCGCGATGTGCCGGCAAGCAGTGCATGAAGAGGGCGTCGGGGGTTGCCTGCGCCATCATGTCTTGGTCGACGCACCAGTCAGCAAAGGCTTTGCGGCGCTCTTCGTTTTCGGCTTCGTAGCCCATACTAGTCCAGACATCGGTCGTGACTAAGTGGGCACCTTTGCAGGCCTCGTTTGGGTCGGTAAACTCTTTGACCGTACCGGGTTTGACTGTGGTCAGTCGGCTGGGATCAAGCAAATAGCCGGTTGGGGCAGAGACGTGAAGCGTAAAGCCCAGCAGTTCGGCGGCTTGAATCCAGGTATAGGCCATGTTGTTGGCATCACCCACCCACGCAACGATTTTGCCTGCGAGGTTGCCGCGCGTTTCAATATAGGTAAAAACATCGGCCAAAATCTGGCAGGGATGAAACTCGTTGGTTAAGCCATTGATGACCGGCACGCGCGAGTGCGCGGCAAAGGTTTCGAGACGGGTTTGCTCGAAGGTTCGAATCATCACAAGGTCAACCATACGCGACACAACGCGAGCAGTGTCTTCAATGGGTTCAGAGCGACCTAATTGCGAGTCGGTCGTGGTCAGATGAATGACTGAACCACCCATCTGGTACATGCCCGCTTCAAAAGAGACTCGAGTACGGGTACTGGCTTTTTCAAAGACCATCGCTAAGGTGCGGTCGTGCAGGGGATGATGCGGTTCGTAGCGCTTGAATTTTTCTTTGATGAGTTTGGCGCGCTCAAGCACATAGAGCAGTTCGTCCGCGCTGAGGTCTTGCAGTTGTAAAAAATGCCGAAGCAAGCCGGCGGTGGGAACGGCGTTTGACATAGTGCACTCGATAAAGTTGTCAGGCCCGTGCCGCACGACCTGACGCTCTGTTTGAGTGTCAGGTCGTGTCAGTGCGGGTTAAGCGGACTCGGCGTTAAACGCCTTGATCAGAGGGGCCAAAATCTTCACGATTTCGTCGGCCTCTTGGGTGGTGAGGATTAGTGGGGGCAGCAGACGCACCACGCGGTCACGCGTGACGTTAATCAACAAACCCGCTTCAAGCGCACGCATGGTCAACACGCCGCAGGGCTTTTCGAGTTCGATGCCTAACATCAGGCCTTGGCCGCGCACTTCGCGCACGCCAGGCGTGCCTAACAAGGCTTTGCCAAGCTCGGCCTTCAGGTGGGCGCCAACCGTCGCAGCATTTTCAAGAAGCTTTTCTTCTTCGAGCGCGCGCAGAACAGCAACGCCCGCGGCGCTGACTAGGGGGCTGCCACCAAATGTTGTGCCATGGCTGCCGGGGCCCAAAACACCCGCGGCTGGGCCGCATGCACCGATAGCGCCGATGGGCACGCCACCACCTAAGCCTTTTGCAAAGACCACGACATCAGGCAGAATCCCAGCCCATTGATGTGCCAGCCACTTGCCCGTGCGACCGATGCCTGACTGCACTTCGTCGATCATCATGAGCCAGCCACGCTCATTACATAGGGCGCGCAAGTCTTTTAGATTTTGTATGTCGGTGGGGCGAATTCCGCCTTCACCTTGCAACACTTCAAGCAGGACGGCCACCACGCGCGGCTCAGCGTCGCCAGCCGCTTTGATGGCGGCGATGTCGTTGTAAGCGACTTTGATAAAGCCACCTGGTAAAGGGCCAAAACCAGTGCGCGCTTTCTCGCTGTCGGTTGCAGCAAGCGTGCCGATGGTACGGCCGTGCCATGAGGATTCCATGGTGATGATGGTGGGCAGATCGTTGCCTTTTTTGTAGCCGTAATAGCGCGCAAGTTTGATGGCGGCTTCGTTGGCTTCGGCGCCACTATTACCAAACACAATCTCAGTCATGCCTGACATTTTTGCCATGCGCTGAGCGAGCTCTTCTTGTTCTGGGACTTCGTATAAGTTCGAGACGTGAATAACGCGCGCAGCCTGCTCGCTGATTGCAGCGACCAGTTTAGGGTGAGCATGCCCTAAGCATGACACGCCAATGCCCGCCATCGCGTCGAGATAGCGTCGGCCCTTGGTATCCCATAGCCAAACCCCTTTACCGTGGGTAAAGGCGACTGGAAGGCGGGAATACGTATTGGAAAGGGCAGATGTCATGGCCAGGGCTCCGTAAGATACCCGTGATGCAGGATCGCATGTCTGGGCGTTAGTCACATCAGTAAAATCCTTGCATGCAAAAGTGCATGTTTGGACGCAAAACATTCAAGAAGTGCCTGCTGTGCGATTTTGCACGTGCGAGCGCTAAACATCAATCATATACAATCTTGGCGACAGAGGCGTGAATCAGAAGTTTACGGGCTCTGAATCGGCGACACGGGTTGTGCATGACAGCAGAAGTTCGTTATTTTGTCATATATGGTGTGACAGAATCAGGCAGTACCTTTAGGCCCAGCGACTGGGCTGAGCGGCTTGCCGGTGTACTGGCGCCTTATCGCCCACCTGGCACACTTGGCGGTTACATTTCGTATTCGCCTTACGCAGTACCCTCAACCCTTGAAGGGAAACGCTGCGTCGTCGTAGATGGCCGGCTACGTGATCTTGAGCCTCTTGCTTGGCAGTTCGTACACGACTTTGCGCACGACAATCAGCTTCAAACGAAAGCTGATTTGCCCGAAGATCCCCTAGTGCGACACGCAACTTAACGCAAGATACCCCACGGCGTCACATCGCCCATGCGGCAAGATACCCCACGGCGTGACACACCCCATGCGGCAAGATACCCCACGGCGTGACACACCCCATGCGGCAAGATACCCCGCAGCGTGACACACCCCATGCGGCAAGATACCTCAACGAGATTCAACACTGAGTCAGGCCTATCTCTGGCTAAGCGTGCTGAGTCTGGGTATGTTTACCGACTGGTTAGCACGCCTGGCCAGTTAGCTTGCCTTACAGGAGTGGCGTGACAAGCTTGCCGTGTGTAAACATGCTGTGCAGGTTCTCAAGTACGCAGTCGGTCATGGCGCGGCGAGTTTCGTGTGTGGCACTTGCCACGTGTGGCATCAATACGACATTGTTAAGCGTTTTGAGCTGATCGGGCACTTTGGGCTCGTGTTCGAACACATCAAGGCCTGCTCCACCCAGTTCGCCAGAGGCTAACAGGCGCACCATCGCGGGCTCGTCAATCACCGAGCCGCGCGCGATATTAATCAGACGGCCTGAGGGGCCAAGGGCACGCATAATCTCTTCGTTGACCAAGTGCTTGGTGCTCGCGCCACCCACCGTGGCAAGTACTAAAAAGTCACTTTCGCGTGCCAGTTCAAGCAACGACGCTTGGTAGGTGTAAGGCACGTCGATGCGCGGCTTGCGGTTGTGATACGAGACCGTCATGTCAAAACCCAGGCCACGGCGTGCAATCGCTTCGCCAATACGTCCTAAGCCAACGATACCGAGCTTTTTGCCGCTGACGCGTGCGCCCAGCGGTAGCGTGCCGGTTTTGTTTTCCCAGTGGTTTTCGCGTACGAAGCGATCACCCCAGCCAATGTTGCGTGCGCAGGCCAGCAACAAGCCCCAGGCGATATCTGCCACGCAGTCGTTTAACACATCAGGCGTCGTGCTGACTTGGATCTTGCGCGCGGCGGCGCTCTCAAGATCGATTTTGTCGTAGCCGACACCCCAAGTACAAATAGCCCGCAGTTTGGGCAGGGCCGCAATGATTTCAGTCGTGCAGCCGAAGTTAGCCGTTGTGGCAACCACTTCAATGCGGTTCGCATGCTCACGCAAGAAGGCGTCTTTGTCGGCGGCCTTCCAGTATTCAAGGACTTCGTAGCGTTCGGCGAGCTCGCCATCTGCAGGCGCATGGCCGTTAAAGGATCCAATTTGTAAAATCAGCGGTTTAGTCATCATTTTTGCGCGTGAAACCTCGGCGTTCAGGCCGGGAAGGTGGAGCGCAGAACGCGCAAGCGTTCCTAGCTTTGGTGGCGTACCTATCGCGTCCATTTTTGCCACCTGTTGATCAGGGCGAAACTATCTATCGTTTGAGATTGTGCCGTGAGTCTTGCTGTGTGTTTGGGTCGGTCACGACGCTAAGCACTATGCTTAGCTGCACATAGTTCAACAGTAGAACAGGCAGATTACTGTTATGTAAAGAGATTAGGTTTGTACGAACTACGCACTTGGCCTTGTTGAGGCAAGGTAGAAAAACCAAACAGCCCAGAAGGGCTGCATATGCATATCGTTTACCGTAATTTTGTCGGCCGGACCAGAGCGGTCTTACGCACCTGATCAGGCTTTTACTGAAACCACTACCAACGCAGCCAACCGATACGTTAAAGAACGTGACCGGTCAGTGCAGGTGTTAGGCCAGTGCTTTAACGGCAGCAGACAAACGGCTTTTATGACGTGCCGCTTTGTTTTTGTGGATAATATTTTTATCAGCCACGCGATCAATCACGCTAGTTGCTTTTTGCAAAATATCAGCAGCAACTGACTTGTCGCCAGTTTCGATCGCGGTGCGAACGCGCTTGATCGCGGTACGCAGCATTGAGCGCAGGCTTGAGTTGTGCTTGTTCAGCGCAACAGATTGGCGTGCGCGTTTGCGGGCTTGGGCGGTATTGGCCATGTTCTAAATTCTTTGAAAGAGTGAAAGGTGCAGCAAAGTCCACAATTTTAGCACTAAGCCTCTGTTTTGCCAACTGTATGAACAGCCGGCGCCCGTCTAAAGTGCTTAGGGCGAAGACCGGCAGCCGCTAAAACGGCCAAATAGACCAGGCCGCCCACCAAAAAGACTGCTGCAAGGGTGGCGATCCGCACGCCTGGTGTAGTGTGTAGGCTGAGCCAGTCGATATGGCGAGACACCCACCAAAGTAGGCCTGCCAGTGCGACAAGCGCCAGGCCTTGTTGCACTAAAAAACGCCACCAGCCCTTTGCGGGTTGGTAAATACCTTTGCGACGCAAGCCGATCAATAGCGCCAGTGCATTGACGCAGGCGCCTAAGCCGATGGCGAGGGCCAGCCCCGCATGCGCGAGCCAAGGTACCAACACTAGGTTCAGTAGCTGGGTCAAGAGCAAGACCGCGATCGCGATTTTTACAGGGCTGCGGATATCTTGTTTGGCGTAAAAGCCGGGCGCCAGGATCTTGATGCTGAGCAGGCCGACCAGGCCAACCGAGTAGGCCATCACGGCAAGACGCGTCTGCTGCACATCAGCCGCCGAAAACGCACCATAGTGAAACAGCGTGGCCACCAACGCGTCGGCCAGCATAATCATGCACAGCGCTGCCGGTAGACCTAGCAACAGCATCAGGCGCAGCCCCCAGTCGAGCAGGGCGCTATAGCGTTCGGTGTCTTGGTCGGCGTGCGCGCGCGTCAGGCTGGGCAGCAAGACGGTGCCGAGTGCGACCCCAATCAGTGCTGTCGGAAACTCCATTAGACGGTCGGCAAAAGACAGCCAAGTGACGCTTCCGGCAGCTAGCCAGGTGGCAATGTTTGTATTAATCAGCAAGGAAATTTGCGCGACGGACACGCCTAGCGTGGCCGGTAGCATCTGACGCATGACGCGACGCACCAACGGATCTTGCAGGGCTGGCCTGACCGGGCCTAACAAATGGGGGCGCAGGTTTAGGCGAGAGAGCGCCCACCATTGCACGGCAAACTGTGCCATGCCACCTAGCATGACGCCAGCGGCAAGGGCGTAAATAGGACGCGTAAAAAAGCCCGATAAAAAAATGCTTGCGCCAATCATCGACAGGTTCAGCAGCGCGGGCGTGATCGCTGGGATGGCAAAGTGACGCCAAGTATTTAAGACCCCTGAGGCAAAGGCGACGAGCGACATGCAGATAATGTACGGAAACATTAACCGGGTCATCCAGACGGCCGCTTCGAAGTCACTTGCGCGCGAGGCTTCCGTTAAGCCGCTGGCCATGGCCATGACCACCAAGGGGGCGCCTAAGACGCCGAGCAAGGTTACGACGCACAGCGCCAAAAATAGCGTTCGCGCCACTCTGTCTAAAAGTTGTTGAACGACCTGCGGCTCGTGTTGATTGCGTGCCTCACCTAAGATCGGCACGAAGGCTTGCGCGAAGGCACCCTCGGCGAACAGGCGGCGTAAAAGGTTAGGGATACGGAAGGCTACCCAAAACGCATCGGTCAGTGCGCTGGCCCCAAACGCACGAGCAATCATGACATCGCGCACCAAACCTGTGATGCGCGATAACAGAGTGAGGCTGCTGACTGTGGCAGCGGCCCGAAATAAACTCATTTTGGCGGCATGCGAATCGCACCGTCTAAGCGAATCGTCTCACCGTTCAACATTTCATTGGTCACAATTTGATGGACAAGCTTGGCGTAGTCTTCTGGGCGACCAAATCTTGACGGAAAAGGGATGCTGGCGGCGAGCGAGTCTTGCACCGCTTGGGGCATGCCAAACATCATTGGGGTGCCGAAGATGCCGGGCGCGATGGTGCAACAGCGAATCCCTTGGGGGGCCAGATCGCGGGCGATCGGTAAGGTCATGCCGACCACACCCGCCTTAGAGGCGGCGTAAGCCACTTGACCTATTTGCCCGTCGTAGGCGGCGACTGAGGCGGTGTTAATTAGCACGCCACGCTCGCCGGTTGCTTCGGGTTCGTTTTTGCCCATTGCCTCGGCGGCAATACGAATCATGTTGAAGGTACCGATCAAATTGATACTGATCACTTTTTGAAACATATCAAGCGGATGTGCGCCTTGCTTGCCCACGGTTCGTGCTGCAGGCGCAATGCCGGCGCAATTCACTAGGCCAAAGAGCTTGCCTAACGATAGCGCGTGCGCGACCGCGGCGCGCGCATCTTGCTCTTGCGTGACGTCGCAGTGGATGTAATGTTGGCCGAGTTCGGTCGCCAAGGCTTGGCCAGCCTCGTCTTGCACATCAGCCAGCACAACACGGGCACCGTGTTGGGTCAGCATTTTGGCTGTGCCAGCCCCTAAACCTGAGGCGCCACCTGTGACGATGAAAACTTTATGTGCGATGTCCATGATTTGACTCTGAGCGGATTGAAGCAGACGCTGCGCCGCGGCGCAACGTTGTGAAAATTACTGGAGTGCGGCAGCGATACGCGCTTGAATGTCTTGCACCGAACCCAAGCCGTGTACTTTGCGATAACGTGGCGCGGTGGCGTCAGCCTCGGCCCAACCTGAGTAGTATTCAACCAGTGGACGCGTTTGGTTTTGATAGACGGTTAGGCGATGGCGAACGGTCTCTTCTTTGTCATCGTCGCGCTGCACCAGAGGTTCGCCGGTTAAGTCGTCTTGCTCAGCGACTTTAGGGGGATTAAACGAGAGGTGGTAGCTGCGCCCGCTTGCGGGGTGCACGCGACGGCCGCTCATGCGCTCGATGATGTCTTGCTCGGGTACTTCAATTTCAACGACAAAATCTAGCGCAACCTTGGCATGCTTGAGTGCATCGGCCTGTGGGATCGTGCGCGGAAAGCCATCAAACAGGTAGCCCTTGCGACAGTCTGGCTGTTGCAGGCGGTCTTTGACCAGGCCAATGATCAGGTCGTCTGAAACCAGAGCGCCACTGTCCATAATCTTTTTAGCCTCAAGCCCGAGGGGTGTACCGGCTTTAACCGCTGCACGCAGCATGTCACCCGTTGAAATTTGCGGGATGCCGAAGTGCTGGGTGATGAAAGCCGCTTGTGTGCCTTTACCGGCGCCTGGTGGGCCAAGCAGAATAAGCCGCATGAGAACTCCTGGTGTCGTAGATGAGTCGTAAAACTGCCAACATTATGCCGCATCGTAACCGACCATGCCCTGCGTTGGGTTCAAGGCTTACCCTGCGAGGCTCAAGGAGCAGTCTCAAGCGCTGTCGTTGGTCTGCTGAATGTCTATTGGCTCAATAACTGCCTGACCCTAAGAAGGTCTTCGGGGGTGTCAACGCCGGCCCCAGGATGCGAGGCGATTTTCATGACCGAGATGCCATAGCCATGCTCGAGCGCGCGCAACTGCTCAAGCATTTCAAGGCGTTCAAGTGCCCCGGCGCTGAGCGCAGGAAAACGCTTTAAAAACTCGACGCGATAGGCGTATAGGCCGATATGATGCAAGGCCGGAAAATCCACGGCGAGCGAGCGGTGTTCGGTGCTAAATCTTTCTCGATCCCAAGGGATCGGGGCGCGTGAAAAATACAACGCACGGCCGCGTTGATCGCAGACGACTTTAACAACATTGGGGTTGAATAAGCTGGCCACCTCAGTGAGCGGGCTCGCACAAGTCGCAATTGCTGCCTCGGTATCGTGGGTGAGTTGTTGCGCGACGCGATCGATCAGGTGCGGATCCATGAGCGGTTCGTCGCCTTGCACGTTCACCACGATCGTCTCGTTTGGCAGGCCCAGTTGTGTGGCGACCTCGGCTAGGCGGTCAGTTCCTGAGGCATGATCCACGCTGGTCATCAGGGTTTCGACCCCGGCCGCACGGGCGGCGTGCGCAATGTCTGGGTGGTCGGTGGCGATGACAACGCGTGTGGCCCTTGACGCCAGCGCTTGCTCGGCGACGCGCAGCACCATCGGCTTACCCGCTAGATCCGCCAGCATTTTGCCAGGCAATCTGGTCGAGGCGTGACGCGCCGGGATGACCACAATAAAGGGGGCTGGAGAATCAGCGGCTCGGTCGTTCACGGCAGTGTTGCCTTGGCTTAGCGAGAGGGGTTGCCAGGGGGCGGAGCATCGTCGCTTGGCTCAGGTTGCGTCGCTGCGCTGATATCTTCGTCTGCGTTCAAGCTGCGCGCCTGGTCTTCAAGCATCACTGGTACCCCGTC
Source organism: Burkholderiaceae bacterium (assembly GCA_044338955.1). Lineage (GTDB taxonomy): Bacteria > Pseudomonadota > Gammaproteobacteria > Burkholderiales > Burkholderiaceae_B > Zwartia. The sequence goes on along the minus strand of JBIIWK010000001.1, from coordinate 34,174 downwards.
GCGTACCGGGAAGCCCAAGCGATCGCCCCTGCAGATTAATTCTGTACGGGTCGAGTTGACGTAGAGCCGGCCTTTGCAAAGCGGGCATACCAGCAGATCGAGTAAGCGTGTTTCCATGTCCGCATTGTAATCACTCGGATAGCGATCTTGCAGGTTGAGGTAGGTGTTTGAGCAGATTAGTTGCCCACAAGGCGTCAGAAAATACTGCCTCGGTGGCGACGACCCATATTCTGGGGTCGTGCAGTGCTTGGCATTTAACCGCATCCTTTGAGGTGATTAAAACCAGATCTGCTATTTGGGCATCGAACACAGCCGCCTCAAGAGGATGGTGGTCGGGCAGCCCCAGGCAATGTTGATACAAGATCCCTGCATCGTCTAGTGTTTTAAAAAATCTATCCGGTTCACTTATTGCGGCGATAGCCGTTATGACCTTGTTTTTTTGAAATTCTATAAATTCGTTGACGGATAGGTTTATTTTATTATCCAGCGAATGTATGCGCGTGATTTGCAGCCACATTGACAGCTCAGACGGTTGTTTGATCACGAATCGTGCCGCAGTCGCGTGGTTGAGCGAACGAGGTGCTTGCGGTCTAGCTTCAGCTTCAGCTAAGTCGAATGGCGTCAATGGCGGACTGTGCGGCGGCGCTGTCGCCAAGCGGGTGATCACGAGCTCAACGGTGTGAAGTCGGCTGGGCGACTCGCGCAGTGGCCCCGCGGGCAGCAGCCAGCCGTTACCGATCTGCCGTTGGTCTTGCACGATGATTTCAAGATCACGCGCCAGGGCAAGGTGCTGCAAGCCATCATCTGACACGATGACATCAACCTGAGGGTGCGCGGCTAACAAGGCTTGGCAGGCCAGACGACGATTTGGATGCACACAGACTGGAGCGTGAGTTTGCTCGCTGATTAATGACGGTTCATCACCCAGCGTCTGAGGTTCAACCTTGCCTTGTCCAACGCGTGGGGTCGGCCCCACGTTGACGCCATAGCCACGGCTAATTACACCGGGGCGAAAGCCAATGGCCAAGAGTTGTTGAACAAGGGCGATCACGACCGGTGTTTTGCCGACCCCGCCCACATATAAGTTGCCCACAACGATGACGGGCACCGGTGCGCGGTAAACCCTATGGGAGTTGCTTTGGTACCAAAGGCGTTTAGCCCAAACGTAGCCAAGCACCAGGCAAGAAAAGGGCCACAGTAACCGCGCCCATAGCCCACGTGTTTGCCACTGCCGATGTAGCCAACGGGCCGCAGCGGCCTTGAGGCGAACGGTTTTTAAATCAGCTTGAAGTCGGCTCGACTGTATGCGAGCCTCGGGGCTAGCCGTTTTCACTCGGCGGCCTGGGTGGCGAAGTGGACGCGCGCAATCCCAGCCTGTCGCGCGGCCTGCATGCCCGTGACAACTAACTGATGCGCGGCATTTGCGCCAGCCCGTATCAAGACGGTGGGCTCTGGTTGCCCCTCGCTCGCTTGTTGCAAGGCTTTTGTCAGCGAGGCGAGATCTGGGCGCTCGATTAGCACGGCATTAACGGCAAAGCGCCCTGACTCGTGAATGCTGAGTTCGATCGCTTGAAGCGGCTGGGACTGAGCGGACGCCTGGGGCAACGTGATGCTGAGGGCTTGCTGACGCATGAAGGTGGTGGTGGCCGCCAAAAAAATCAGCATGACAAGCAAGACATCAATCAACGGAATCAGATTGATTTCAAGGGGCTCGTGATCGGGGGTGCGAAAGCGCATGGCGTAGCGGCCTTTTAGTCTCTGAGGCTGTCACGCAAGCGTCGCGCCGACTGCTCAAGGCGCAGCAAGAGGCCTTCGACGTGTGATTTGAAGTAGCGGTGCGCCATGAGGCAAGGTACCGCAATTAAAATGCCTAAGCCCGTGTTGTACAGCGCAATTGAGATCCCGCGCGCGAGCTCGGTTGGATCAGAGCCATCCGGGCGATAGGCGGCAAAAATCTCGATCATGCCGACAACCGTACCAAACAGCCCCATCAACGGCGCGACGGTAGCAATCATGGCCAAGCCCGGGAGGTAGCGATTAAGCGAGAAAGCGACATCTTGTGCCACATCCTCGACACTGCGCCTGAGTTCGTCATCGGGTAGGTCTCGGTGAATCAGCACCTGCGCCAGAATACGCCCCAAGGGCGAGGAGGCTTTGAGTTTGGCAAGTGCCTGCGCGTCGTCGGCCTCAGCGCGCACTAGTTGCAGTACCTGCGTTGTGAGTTCGGGTGGGGCGATCCTGCGTGTTTGCAGGCTGAGCAGGCGTTCGATGATGATGGCGAGCGCCGCTACAGAAAGCGCTAAAAGGGGCCAGATGGGCCAACCAGCCTGAGTAACAATCGATAACAAAACAAACCTCGCGAGTGGAGGGCGCAGAATACACGATGACTGAGTAGTCATCATCGCTGCACGCGGTATCATCGTACGAGGCATTGATCGTGCTTGGCAAGTCGATTTAGGCCGGATAAAACTATCCACAGTAGTTGTGGATAATTCTGTGTGCATCTTTGTAGAGCGTGGAAAATACTAGCGTTCAGCGGTTTGCTCAAAAAACGATCATCATTTTGTCATATTTTGAAATCTACTTTAAAAACATAGGGTTAAATAAGTGCGTTGACCTATAACCGCACGTTTATTGATTATTTGTTATTTCACAAAGACTTAAATCACATTTACTTGCGCTGTGGATAGAAACCTAGTCGGAAGCCTTATGACAATTGAAAGTCAAGACACAAATGCTGCAGCCACGCGGGATATCCTCACGGTAGCGCAGTTAAACCAAGCCGTCAGCCATTTGCTTGAAGACAGCTTCGATGCTTGTTGGGTTCGCGGCGAAATCTCTAATTTCACCAATGCCTCGTCTGGGCATTGGTATTTCACACTTAAGGATGACACAGCCTCGGTACGCGCCGTCATGTTTCGCAGTCGAGCTGCCGCCACAGGGTTTACCCCTAAGGCGGGCGATTCGGTCGAGCTCAAGGCGCGCGTGACGCTCTACGAGGCTCGGGGTGAATATCAGCTGCAGGTCGAGCAATTGCGAAGAGCAGGTTTAGGCACGCTGTTTGAAGCATTTGTTGCTTTAAAAAACAAGCTGTCCGCTGAGGGCCTGTTTGATTCCGAAAATAAGCGCGCGCTCCCACGGTACCCTAAAGCGATCGGCGTCATCACCTCTTTAGGTGCGGCCGCTTTGCACGATGTGTTAACGGCTTTGGCACGCCGGGCGCCGCATGTGCCGGTTGTGATTTACCCCTCACTGGTGCAGGGCGCCGGTGCGGCATTGCAATTGCGTCAGGCGCTGGCGCTTGCCAACGAGCGCCAAGAGGTCGACACCCTTTTGCTGGTGCGAGGCGGCGGCAGCCTTGAAGATTTGTTTAGTTTCAATGATGAAGCTCTGGCGCGCGATATTGCGGCAAGCCTGATCCCAGTTGTATCGGGCGTAGGGCATGAAACCGATTTTACGATTGCTGATTTTGTGGCTGACGTGCGTGCACCCACGCCCACTGCTGCGGCTGAGTTGGTCTGCGAGACGCGACAGTCGCAGCTCGAGCGCGTGCTGGGGTCGGCGCAGTACGCACATCAGTTACTGGTGCGCCAGCTCGAGCGCCTAGCGCAGCGGGTCGACCGAGCGACTTTAGGTTTGGTGCCACCTAGCCAACGGCTCGCGCATCAGCTTGAAAAGGTCGAGGGGTTCGGACGCCGCGTGCGCTCAGCCTTTGACAAACAGTTTCAACGCACACGCGCTCGACATGCCCACACGCACCTGCGCTTTGAGGGATTGATGCCAGAGTTGAGCGCCTGGCGCGCACGCCTGACGCACGCCGGTGCAGAGCTGCAAGCGGGCCAGCAACGCCTGCTTGCGCGTGAGCACGCCCGACTTGAAGGTGTTGGAGCCCAGTTAAGGGCGCTGAGCCCCGAACACACCCTCGCGCGCGGCTACGCCATCGTGCGCACCTACGACAAAAAAATCCTAAGAAAATCTATTGATGCGCAGATTGGCGAAGCGATCGAAGTGACCCTTGCCGAGGGCGTGCTCAACGCGACCGTCACGCAACGCGATCAATAAAACGCGTTCGGCTTGCTTCCTAGCTGTTAACAAGCGTGGCGCAAACGCAGAACGAGATCTTTAACCCTGTTTCTAGCAGGGCTTGGCTTGCCGTCTGCCAAGCGTCCGATACAATAACGGTTGTTATTTGTTTGTCCCACATACAAAAAGGATTTTGCAGCAATGGCCCATACGCTCCCAGCTTTGCCTTATGCCATCGACGCTTTGGCACCGACCATTTCAAAAGAAACGCTCGAGTTTCATTACGGTAAGCATCATCAAACCTATGTCACGAACCTGAACAATTTGATCCCAGGTACAGAGTTTGAAACGGCTTCGCTTGAAGACATCGTTAAAAAATCTTCAGGTGGTGTGTTTAACAACGCAGCCCAAGTCTGGAACCACACTTTTTACTGGAATTCGCTGGCACCAGCCTCGGGTGCCGAGCCAACCGGCAAGCTTGCCGATGCGATCAATGCAAAGTGGGGCAGTGTTGCCGCCTTCAAAGAAGCATTTAACAAGTCTGCCGCGGGTAACTTCGGTTCAGGCTGGACATGGCTGGTTAAAAAGCCGGATGGCTCGCTCGACATCGTCAACACTAGCAACGCTGCAACGCCGCTCACAACGACCGATGTGCCTTTGCTGACCTGTGACGTTTGGGAACACGCCTATTACATCGACTACCGCAATGCACGTCCTAAGTATCTTGAAAGTTTCTGGACATTGGCCAACTGGGCCTTTGCCGCTAAAAACTTGGGCTAAGTTCAATCATGCCTAAAAAAAGCCGGCCTGTGGGTCGGTTTTTTTTTGGGCTAAAGTAGCGTTTACAACAATAAACCAAACACACCCGTACAAGGATTTTTGCTATGGCTAATCAAGCCTTTATTTGTGATGCGTTACGCACGCCTTTTGGTCGCTATGCCGGCTCGCTCGCCCCAGTGCGCCCTGATGACTTGCTGGCGGTGCCGATCCGCGCGTTGGCTGAGCGCAATGCCAACATCAATTGGGCCGAGCTCGACGATGCGTTGATGGGCTGCGCCAACCAGGCGGGTGAAGATAACCGTAACGTGGCGCGGATGGCCACCTTGCTGGCGGGGCTGCCTGTCGCGGTGCCGGGCGGCACGATTAATCGCCTCTGTGGCTCGGGGATGGATGCGGTGGGTACAGCGGCTCGTGCCATCCGCTCTGGGGATGCCTCGTTGATGCTGGCGGGCGGGGTCGAGAGCATGTCGCGCGCCCCGTTTGTGATGGGTAAAGCTGACACGGCTTTTTCGCGCAACGCTGCGATCTACGACACCACGATTGGTTGGCGCTTTGTGAATCGTTTGATGAAAGCGAAGTACGGCGTGGATTCAATGCCTGAAACCGCTGAAAATGTAGCCGATCAATTCAAGGTTTCGCGCGAAGATCAAGATCTGTTCGCGATGGCGAGCCAAGAGAAAACCGCTGCTGCGCAAAAAGCTAATTATTTTGATAGCGAAATCGCAGTGGTCTCGATCGCACAAAAAAAGGGTGATCCACTAGTGGTGAGTCGTGACGAGCATCCCCGTCAAACGAGTCTTGAGGCCCTGGCAAAACTAAAAGGCGTGGTGCGCGAAGGCGGTTCGGTCACGGCGGGTAACGCCTCGGGCGTAAACGACGGTGCTGTCGCCATGTTGCTGGCCAATGAAGCGGCTGCCAAGCGTCATGGATTAACACCGCGCGCGCGCGTCGTTGCCATGGCCACTGCAGGTGTCGAACCTCGCATTATGGGGATTGGCCCCGCGCCTGCCACGTTAAAAGTGTTGGCCTTGGCTGGTCTGACCATTGAGCAGATGGACGTGATTGAGTTGAACGAGGCCTTCGCAGCGCAAGGCCTGGCCGTGACACGCATGCTGGGTCTTGCTGATAACGACCCACGCGTCAACCCAAATGGTGGTGCGATTGCACTAGGGCATCCCTTAGGTGCCAGTGGAGCCCGATTGGTGATGACCGCTGTACATCAGTTGCATGCCACCGGCGGGCGCTACGCGTTGTGCACGATGTGTATCGGGGTCGGGCAGGGCATCGCCATGATCATTGAGCGTGTCTGATATTGACTCGTGAAGCGCTGCTCAATCCGTGGTTACGACTCGGCCTGAGCAGCCCGCTTCGTTCGGCTGCAATCTTTTTAGTATCAACCTCGGCCCACGCTGTCACGACCTCGGTTGATGCTGCTGTAATCTAGGTTGATGCTGCCGTAATCTAGGCTGACACTGACGCATCAGTGACTTAGAGGCACTACTGGATACCCGTAATCTTTTTGCCTGCTGTGATGCCGCGCTTGGCGAACCAGCCTTGCTCCATTTCAAGGGTGTAGCGTACGGGCGCGGTTGAGCAATGCGAGTTTTCGGTCATCGGCGCCATGTCGGCGATATTGGTAATCGTGCCGTCATCCAGAATAAAAGCAATCGATAACGGCAATAGGGTATTGCGCATCCAAAAGCATTGCACATTGGGTTGCTCAAAAATAAACAGCATGCCGTGGTTGGGCGCGAGCTCTTTGCGAAACATCAGCCCGCGCGAGCGTGTGGCGTCGGTTGCAGCCACTTCGGCTTGAATTCTGTGCATGCCAGCGGTAAGGGCTCTAATCGGCAACGCAGGGCCAGGGGCTGTCGTTTGGCAAACCGCCTCAGGCACACAAGCCACCGCGCTGAGCACAAAAACAAGCAGCGCAGCCATAAGGCCGCGCTGCTTCAAAAGCACGAGCATCTTTCGCATCTCTACTATCCAAGGGGTTATTCACCCCGATAGTTTAAGCCGCGGTTATATTTGTTGCTTGCTTGCCTTTTGGGCCCTGTGTTACTTGAAAAGCCACTTTTTGGCCTTCTTTCAGGGTTTTAAAGCCGTTCATTTCGATGGCTGAGAAATGAGCAAAAAGATCTTCGCCGCCATCATCCGGAGTAACGAAGCCGAAGCCCTTTGCATCGTTAAACCACTTCACTGTACCGGTGACCTTAGGGCCATTATTTGTAGCTGAATCCGACATTCCGCCTGCCTCTTTATGCAATGTATAAACTGAACGAAGGAACAATGATTTTGACTTAATATCATGGTTCTATCGGCGTTTCTGTACCCAAACATCCTTGAGTATGGCGAGATATTGAGCAGATTTGTGCAAGACGTCAAGCCCCTAAGCCTAAACCAAGGGTAATACAGGATACGAAAGTGCCCAAGTTGTTACAAAAATGAACGTTTTAGCCGGGATGTTGTCATCTACTTATGTCTACACGTACTTCGCTGCCCCCAGATCTTGTCGTTGAGAAACTCACTGCAAAAACGGCGCCGCCGCCAATGTTCAAGGTGATTTTGCTCAATGACGATTACACGCCCATGGAGTTCGTGGTGCATGTCCTTGAGAAGTTTTTTGGTAAGTCTTCCGAAGATGCTTTTAGAGTGATGTTGCAGGTTCACCATGAAGGCAAAGGGGTGTGTGGCGTGTATCCCTTTGATATCGCCTCGAGTCGGGTGGCGCAGGTCGCTCAGTATGCGCGGGCACGGCAGCATCCTCTGCAGTGCGTACTCGAGCCAGCGGATGATGCCTGAGCACCATGCAGAACGTGGGAAAAAAAATACAGTTTGAAAAGTTTTTTACGAGTTGTAACCCTTACGCCGCGGAAAGCATAGAATATGAATCAACGGTGTCATTGACGCAAGAAGGACGGAGGAATTGTGATTTCGCAAGAGCTTGAAGTTAGCCTGCATATGGCGTTTGTCGAGGCACGTTCAGCTCGCCACGAATTTATTACGGTTGAACACTTGTTGCTTTCGCTGCTTGATAATGCTGCGGCGATCGAGGTGTTAAAAGCCTGTGTGGCCAACATAGATGAACTGCGCAGCCACTTGCGTAAATTTGTGACTGATAACACCCCCGTGATCCCAGCCGGCACCGAGGTGGACACGCAGCCCACGCTGGGTTTTCAGCGTGTGATTCAGCGTGCGATCATGCATGTGTCAGCGGGCGGTGCTTCTAAAAAACCAGTCACGGGCGCGAACGTATTGGTCGCGATCTTTGGCGAAAAAGAATCGCACGCCGTGTATTACCTCCAACAACAGGGCATTTCGCGCTTGGATGTGGTGAACTTTCTGTCGCACGGGATCAGTAAAGCGGCCGCCGCCGAAACGCCCGCTGCCAAAGAGCAACCCGGCAATGGCGAAGAGCAGGGTGGAGAGGCGCGTCAATCACCACTTGCACTGTATGCACAAGACTTGAATGCTGAGGCCAACGCCGGTCGTATCGACCCGCTCATCGGGCGCGAGCATGAGGTTGAGCGCGTGATTCAAACCCTCTGCCGTCGACGTAAAAACAACCCTCTGCTGGTCGGTGAAGCCGGCGTCGGTAAAACCGCGATTGCTGAAGGCTTGGCGTACCGCATTACGCGCGGTGAAGTACCTGAGGTTTTGCAAGACGCACAGGTCTATTCGCTTGATATGGGTGCCTTGCTGGCTGGCACCAAATATCGTGGCGATTTTGAACAGCGTCTAAAGGGCGTGCTCAAACAGTTACGCAATAACCCTCAGGCAATTTTATTTATCGATGAAATCCACACCCTGATCGGTGCGGGTTCAGCCTCGGGTGGCACGCTCGATGCTTCAAATCTACTGAAGCCTGCGCTGTCGTCTGGGCAGTTGCGCTGCATCGGCGCCACCACCTATACCGAGTTTCGCGGGGTCTTTGAAAAAGACGCGGCGCTTTCTAGGCGCTTTCAAAAAGTCGATGTGCCTGAGCCAAGTGTGGCGCAGACCATCCAAATCTTGCGTGGGCTTAAAGGTCGCTTCGAAGAGCATCATGGCGTGAAATATTCAAGCGCTGCGTTGACTGCAGCCGCCGAATTGTCCGCGCGTCACATCAACGATCGCCATTTGCCTGACAAGGCGATTGACGTGATCGATGAGGCGGGGGCGGCACAACGCCTGTTACCACGCTCAAAGCAAAAGAAAGTGATCGGTAAAACTGAAATCGAATCGATTGTTTCTAAAATTGCGCGTATCCCTCCCCAAACCGTATCCAGCGACGACCGCAGTAAGTTGGCCACGCTTGAACGTGATTTAAAAACCGTGGTGTACGGGCAAGATGGTGCGATTGAAGTGTTGGCTTCTGCCATCAAAATGGCGCGCTCAGGCCTGGGACGCCCAGAAAAACCGATTGGTGCCTTTCTGTTTTCAGGGCCAACCGGTGTGGGTAAAACCGAAGTGGCTCGCCAGCTGGCGTTCACGCTGGGCATCGAGCTGTTGCGCTTTGATATGTCCGAGTACATGGAGCGCCACACCGTGTCACGCTTAATCGGCGCGCCGCCAGGCTACGTCGGCTTTGATCAGGGCGGTTTGTTGACTGAGGCAATCACCAAACAGCCGCACTGTGTGTTGTTGCTTGATGAGATTGAAAAAGCGCACCCAGATGTCTTTAATATTTTGCTGCAAGTCATGGACCATGGCACGCTGACGGATAACAACGGCCGTAAAGCCGATTTTCGGAATGTGATTTTGGTGATGACGACTAACGCTGGCGCTGAGGCCTTGAATAAGCCAAATATTGGCTTCTCAAACACGCGTGCGAGCGGCGACGAGATGGGTGATATCAAACGTCTGTTCTCGCCCGAGTTCCGTAATCGTTTAGATGCAATCGTGCCCTTTGCGCAACTTGATCAGGCAGTCATTTTGCGTGTGGTCGATAAATTCTTGATGCAACTCGAAGATCAGCTGCACGAGAAGCGTGTTGAGGCAAGCTTTACCGATGCCCTGCGCGCCCACTTGGGTAAAAATGGTTTTGATCCCTTAATGGGGGCACGGCCCATGCAGCGCTTGATTCAAGACACGATTCGTCGCGCTTTGGCAGATGAACTGTTGTTTGGCAAGTTGGTTGACGGTGGGTCGGTCATTGTGGACATCGATGCCGAGGGTAAGGTGGCGTTGACCTTTGGGCCGCGTATTGATAAGTCGCAAAAATCGGTGTCGGGATCCGATCAAGAAACCGAGTTGGCGCATTAATGGGTTGTCGGTCAAGGGCTTCAATCTGTCATGTCAGACCTTCAAGGTGGGCTGGCATGTCGGCTGGGTCAGGGACATAATGTTTGAATGAAATACCAAACGACATTGTTTCTCGATCGATGACCTCTTCAAGTCTTATGCTGTCCTGTCATCACTGTGGCGCCGCGTATCAGCGCCCGGTGCTTGAGGCGGGGCAGTGGGCGCAGTGCGAGCGCTGCGATCACGTGCTAGAAACCTATTCGGTGTTCACCCCGCGTGCTTGGCTAGCGGTGATTGTTGCCACCTTGCTTTGTTTTGGGTTGGCCAATGTGTACCCCATCGCCACGCTGCTCATTTCAGGGCAGTCACAAGCCGCCTCGTTTTTTGATGCCATTGTGATCACTTGGCAGGCGGGCTACCCCGAGGTCGCGGTGGTGTCTTTTGCCGCTGGCTTTTTGCTCCCCTTCGTGCAATTGCTGCTTCTGCTGTGGGTTTTTTTAGCGCTGTCGCTCGGGCGACTCCCTTTGTTTTTTGACGAACTGATCACTCTGATCGATGTGCTCAAGCCCTGGTGTATGGTGCCGGTGTTTTTGATGGGCGTGTTGGTGTCAGTGGTTAAGTTGGTGGGGTTGGCGTCTTTGGTGCCAGGCGTGGGGCTCTTTGCTACAGCGGTCTCGGCGCTGTTTGTGACGGCGTTAACGCGGCTGTCTGCGCAAAAAATTCGATGTTTGGCGCATGACATTGGCTTGCCTGCACCGTTCGAGCCCTTGCCTAAAGCGCCATCGCCCGCCTCATTTCAGCGGACGTGGGCGCTGCTTCTTGCGGCAGTTCTGCTGTATATCCCCGCCAATCTTTTGCCGATCATGCAAATTAATTCGATTGCAGGCAATTCGGCGCACACAATTTTAGGCGGTGTACTTGAGCTGGTTTCAATGGGGTCGTATAGCATTGCCGCAGTGGTTTTTATTGCAAGCGTGGTGGTGCCTCTGTTTAAACTCGTGTGCTTGGCCGTGTTGGTGTATCTGGCCCAACAGCGTGCGACGGGCGCCCTCAGAACACGCACTCACTTATATGAAATGGTCGAGTTCATTGGTCAATGGTCGATGCTAGACGTATTTGTGGTGATTTTGCTCTCTGCCCTAGGTCGTTTTGGCAACTTGTTGACGATTGAGCCGGGGGGCGGAGCTGTTGCCTTTGCCGGGGTTGTGATTGTCACAATGTTGGCTGCGCTGGGCTTTGATCCTCGCCTGGCCTGGCGGCGGGCCGGACACCGTAGACATCTTGTGCCCCAGCCTAAGAACATCACGACTTGACTGTGGTTTTGCCCGAACTCACGCACATCACGACTTGACTGCGGTTTGGCCCAAGCCTACGCACATCCCGACTTGATTGTGGTTTGGCCCAAGCCTACGCACACAACGATTTGAATGTAGGTTTTGCCAGCGTTTACTTAAATACTACCTAAAATTTAGTTTAGAAGTGATCGCGCATGTCGTGCTCCGCGTCATACAATCTCTCGTCCCCGTGGGGGGCGTAAGATTTTTACCGTTTTACCTACTAAGGAGCCGGCATGCCGGAGCAGTCAATCACAAACCAAGCACCCGGGTTGCCGCGCGTGAGTCAGCGCCCCAAGCGTAACCTCGGATGGGTCTGGTTGATTCCGATCGTGGCGGCGCTAGTCGGCCTGTCGATTTTGTATCACAGCTGGTCTAAACAAGGCCCGCGTGTTTTTATTACCTTTCAATCGGCGACGGGCCTAGAGGCCGGCAAGACGCAACTGCGGTATCGCGATGTGGTGATTGGTCTAGTCAAAGAGATTCGTTTAAACGACACGCGCGACAAGGTCATCGTTGAGGCCGAGTTGAATAAAGATGCCGCTGGCATGGCCAACGAGGCTACTCAATTTTGGGTCGTCAAGCCCCGTATCGGTATTAGTGGTGTATCGGGCCTGTCGACCTTGATGTCGGGTGCCTACATCGAAACCGATACCAAACACGGTGCGTTGGGTAAGGCCACGCAAAAGCAATTTATCGGCCGCGAAGAGCCACCGCCCATCACCAGCGATCGTCCCGGTACGCGTTTTGCCTTGCGCAGTGACGATTTAGGTTCGCTCGGCATTGGGGCGCCGGTTTACATGCGTCGCCTGCAGGTCGGAATGATCTCGAGCTATAAGCTCGAGCCAGAGGGTAAGTTTATTGAGATTGAAGTATTCATCGACGCGCCCTACGATCGTTACGTAGACGGCAGCACGCGCTTCTGGAACGAAAGCGGCATCGATGTCACGCTTTCGCCTGATGGCATGCAAATTAATACCCAGTCACTGATGTCTTTAATTGCGGGTGGCGTGTCATTTGGCGCGTTTGGCAAGCCCCGTGATATCGCCGAGGTCGATCGGCAGTTTAAGTTGTATGACAGTCGCCGCGCTGCTGAAATCGAGCCGCAAGGCGTCTCTGTGCCGATCTACATGCGTTTTGATCAACCTACCCGAGGGCTTAAAGTCGGTGCCATGGTTGATTTTAACGGTGTCGATATTGGTGTTGTGAATTCAGTGGCGCTTGATTTTGATATTGTGCGTTCAAAGTTTTTTACCTCGGTCAACGCCACTTTGTATCCAGAGCGCTTGGGTGCGGTCTATCGCGATATGAATATGTCGCGACGTTCTGTTGAGCAACTCACGGATTCGTTAGCCTTGATGACCAGACGGGGAATGCGCGCTCAGTTACGCACAGCTAACATCCTGACGGGTCAGCTCTATATCGTGCTCGAAGATTTTCCGAATGCTCCGAAAATTGATCCGCCTAAATCAGAGGTGCCCTTTAAGATGCCAACCTTGGCTTCAGACGATCTAGACAAACTGCAACAGCAGGTTGCCAGTATCGTTAACAAACTCGACAAAATACCGTTCGAGTCAATCGGTAACGAAGTCAACGAGATGATCAAGCAAGTCAAAGTGCTTAGCGCGACGCTAGATAAGTCGGTGGTTCCTAAACTTGCTTCGACGCTGACGCAAGTGGAGTTGGCTGTTAAAAATCTGAACGGCTTAATTGCACCGGGCAGCCCAATGACCGCGAGCACCGAGGCCATGCTTGAAGACCTGCGACGCAGTTTACGGTCGCTACGCGGGCTGACTGACTCGTTACAGACGCAGCCAGATTCGATCATCACCGGCCGCCAACCTAAACCCTATTCACGCGAAACGCTTGGGGCCCCTGCAAAATGAAAAGCGCCTGCAAAATGAAAACTTTTTTGCCAATTGTGGTTGTCGCGTTGCTAGCTGGCTGTTCATCGCCCGCGCCGCATTACTACACCTTGAGCCCTGAGGGCGTACGTGCGGCCCCCGCACCAGGTCAACGCGCGGTCGCCTACGCGCTCAGTCCGGTCACGGTGCCCGCTGAGGTCGACAATACGGCCTTAGTGACGCGAGAGCCTAACGGGCGCCTGTTGCCTTTAAGCGATGACCGTTGGGCAGCGACCTTGTCTTCGCATTTGCAAAGCGCGCTAGGGCTAGAGTTGACAGCTGCGCTCGGGATGCCGCCGGTGCAAAACATCAATCAAAGTAAGGCGCAGTCTGATGCGACACAAGTTCAGGTGGACGTGCAGCGCTTTGAACTGGTGCCTGGGCAGTATGTCGCTCTTGACGCATTGTGGCGTTTGCGGTTTGGCCAGAGCGGGTTGGTGTTGACCTGTTTTTCAAGATTCAAGCAAAACGTCGAAGTGGGCGTAATAGCGCTTGTGTTGGGCCAACAAAAAAATACACAACTGTTGTCCGCCCAAATCGCACAGGCGCTAGTTTCACGTACTGCACCTGCAGAGGTTCAATGTACGGAGTCTAAGAGTCAGGGCTAAAACACGCTTCGAAGCTAGCTGCCTTGGCAGCTTAGCTCGGTTGGTCGGTGCTGTGAACGCAGCAAACGCTTTGCTTACTAGCCTTTGCCGGTGCTGCCAAAGCCACCGGTGCCGCGCGTGCTTTGTTCAAACTCGTCAACCACGGTGAATTGCACTTGTGCAATGGGTAAGACCACGAGTTGGGCTAAGCGCTCAAGTGGCTCGAGGGTATAGGCGGTTTGGCTGCGATTCCAGGCCGACACCATCAAGGGCCCCTGATAATCAGAGTCAATCAAGCCAACTAAATTGCCCAGCACGATGCCATGTTTATGACCAAGCCCCGAGCGTGGCAAAATCACTGCAGCGTACGCTGGGTCGGCAATGTGTAACGCCAACCCTGTAGGGATCAGATGGGTTGCGCCAGGTTCAATCACTAGGGGTGCCTCAAGGCAGGCTCTCAAATCTAAGCCAGCCGAGCCAGCGGTGGCGTAGGCGGGAATATGTTCGCGCATCCTTGGATCTAAAATTTTTAGTTCGACAGCTTTCAAGGTGAATTCCTTAAGGTTGGGCGGTGTCTCTTGGTTCAAGTCATTTTTTACGGTGACGTGACCTTACTTTTGACATTGAGCTCTGGGGGGCTCTACAGCGCTGCGGACGAAGTTTTTTAGGTGACACGACGCCGTTTGCTGAGGTCATTTATGTAGAGTGGGGTACCGTCGTTTTTTTTGGTGCGTGCTGCGCGTGATCCAAATCAGCACCGCAATACCGATCAACACGGCGAACCCTAGGCCTGAGTAAACCAACGACTCGCGCGAGTGTCGAGCGGCATCGATGCTAATTGCAGTTAAATAGCCGGGGGCTAGTAAGGCTGGAATCCATAAAATACCAGACAAAATATTGGCGAGTTGAAACTTCTTTTCAGGCATCCCCATCACGCCTGCAACGGTCGGTATCAAGCAGCGTAAGGGGCCTAGAAAACGCCCCACCAAGACTGCTAAAAATCCGTACCTGAAACACAATAAGCGTGCGCGTGCCACCGTGGTGCGACGTGTTTTCAGTAACTTCGTGCGTAAGACGCGAGGGCCCAACCATTTGCCTAACCAATAGGACAGCGCATCACCGAGTACGGCACCCGCGACACCCCAAAGAAAAATAGGTAGCGCAGGAAGTATGCCACTGCCCACTAAGCCCCCGCTCATCATCAGTAAGACCGTAGCAGGCAAAAAGATCCCTATGACAAAAAGCGATTCGCCAAACGTCATTAAAAAAATGATCAAGCCAGCCCACGCTTGATGGGTTTGAATAAATTGCCCCGCCTGTGTGATCAGCGCATCCATGTCGAGCTCTATTTACCGTTTGCCAGGAAGACGTGCCGCAATCGCAGCAATCAGTTGACGTGCCACATCTTGCTTGGCGTTAGTTGGGATCGGGTGTTCGCCCTGTTCATCGAAGATACTGACGGTCGTATGGTCAGCGTCCATGACGTGTTGAGCGAGATTGCCGATCAGCATCGGAATCCCTTTGCGCTTGCGCTTGTCGTGCGCATACTCAGATAAGCGTTCGGTTTCAGCAGCAAAGCCAACGCACCAAGGGGCATTGGGTAAAGCAGCCACTGTGGCAAGAATGTCAGGATTGACAGCAAACTCTAAGTTGGGCGTGTGCGTCGTTTTTGACTGTGGGTCTTTCTTAATCTTGTCACTGGCCACGTTAGCGACTCGCCAATCGGCTACCGCTGCAACCGAGATGAACACATCTTGGTCGTTGACATGTGCGAGCACCGCGTCATGCATTTGCTGCGCTGTCTGTACTTGAATGCAGGGGATGCCGTAGGGCTCGGGTAGGGCGGTGGGGCCTGAGATGAGCGTGACTTCAGCGCCCGCTTCAAACGCGGCACGCGCGAGCGCGTAACCGGTTTTACCTGAAGAGCGGTTGCTGATCACACGCACTGGGTCGATCGGTTCGACAGTCGGACCCGCCGTGATCAGGACGCGTTTGTTTTGTAAAAGTTTAGGCTGAAAAAAAGCCACCATTTCGACTAAGAGTTGCAGCGCCTCAAGCATACGACCGTCGCCAGTTTCGCCGCAGGCCTGTTGCCCAGCACCGGGGCCCAATACCTTGACGCCATCTTGCTTCAGTTGCGCCACATTACGTTGGGTGGGTGCCGCCGACCACATCTCGCGATTCATCGCAGGCGCAACGAGTAGCGGGCAGGCTCGCGCCAGGCAAAGCGTTGACAGCAGGTCGTCGGCGCGCCCTTGCGCTAACTTCGCCATGAAGTCGGCTGAAGCTGGTGCAATCAAGATTGCATCGGCGCCACGGCTCAGATCAATGTGAGCCATATTATTCGGAATACGCGGATCCCAAGCATCGGTAAACACAGGGCGCCCGCTTAACGCCTGCATGGTCACCGCCGTAATGAAATGTGTGGCGGCATCGGTCATGATGACATCGACCGTTGCGCCTTGCTCGACGAGGCGACGTACAAGCTCGGCCGACTTGTAGCAGGCGATGCCACCGCTCAATCCCAACACAATGCGTTTATTCAGCAGCTCTTGCATGGCGACCTCGCAGACGAAGAATTTCATCCAGAATCATCAGGATAGCACCGAGCGTGATACAGCTGTCGGCGACATTAAAGGCGGGGTAATACCAGTTTTGCCAGTAGAACAACAAAAAATCAATGACATGGCCGTAAGCCACTCGATCGATCACATTACCAAGCGCGCCGCTCAAGATTAACGCCAAGGCTAGTAATAGGCGAGTGTGTGAACGATTTTTATGCATCATCCAGAGGATGAAAGCAGAGGCCCCTAGCCCTAGGGCAGTAAAGAACCAGCGTTGCCAGCCAGCTTGGTCAGCTAAAAAGCTGAACGCCGCCCCGCGGTTATAGAGCAGCGTAAAGTCAAAGAAGGGCAAGACGTTAAGCCGATCGCCATAACGCAAGGCCGAGTCAAACCAAAGCTTGGTGAGCTGATCGAGGATCAACAAACACCCCGCCAACACCAGCCAGCGGGTGAGCGGTGGCGAGGCCTGAATCTGCGGGTGCGCTTGAGGGTTGACGCTCATTGTGACTTAACCGTTTGCGTGTGCTTGTGGGTTGACGCTCATTGTGACTTAACCGTTTGCGCGTGCTTGTGCGTCGATGCTCATGCGGACTTCGCCGTTTGCGCGTGCTTGTGAATGGGCTCTCATAATCATTTAGCCGTTTGCGTGTGCTTCGTGCAAGTTGCTCACACAACGCCCGCAAATATCGGGGTGCTCGGCATCGTGGCCGATATCATCGCGCCAGTGCCAACAACGTTCACATTTTTTATGCGCTGACGGAGCGATGCTGATCAAGAGGTCAGTTTGCGCGCCTGCTGTTGCTGCATGCACGCTCACTTTTGACACAATCAAAATAAACGGCAGTTGCTCTGCGACACTTTGCAACAAGTCGAGGTCAGCGCCTTGTGCGGTGAGTTCGACCTCACCTTGCAGTGACGAGCCAATGCTGCCGGCCGTGCGAAGCTCTTCGAGTTTGCGTGTCACGAGCGCGCGGATTTCGCGCAAGCGCGACCAGCGTTGCTGCAGAGTGTCAGCATCGGTGATTGCCGGTACTGAGTGATAGCACTCAGTGAAAATCGTCAGACGACTGGTGGCGGGTTGATTGGCTAGGGTTGACGTGCATAAGATGCCCCAGGCCTCTTCGGCGGTGAATGACAGGATGGGCGCCATTAGTTTGAGCAGCGTCTGGCTAATATGTAATAAGGCCGTTTGCGCTGAACGACGCGCCTGGCTATTGGGCGCTGACGTATACAGCCGGTCTTTCAACACATCCAGATAAAACGAACCTAAATCTTCAGAGCAAAAATGTTGCAACCTCGACATGGCGGGTTGAAACTCGTACTGCTCAAAGCTCTTGAGCACCTCGGCCTGCATCTGCGCTGTCATCGCCAGTGCATAACGATCGATTTCAAGCATGCTGTCGGGCAGCACTGCATTTTTTGCCGCGTCAAAGTCGGCCAGATTGGCGAGTAAAAAGCGCAAGGTGTTACGAATGCGGCGATAGCTTTCGACTACGCGCTTGAGGATCTCGTCAGAGATGGACAACTCACCCGAATAATCGGTACTGGCGACCCATAAACGCAAGATCTCGGCGCCCAGGCTGTCAGACACTTTTTGTGGGGCGATGACGTTACCCACCGACTTGCTCATTTTGCGACCCTGGCCGTCAACCACAAAGCCGTGCGTCAATAAACTGTTGTAAGGGGCACGGCCTTCGAGCATGCAACCAGTTAACAGCGACGAGTGAAACCAGCCGCGATGTTGATCAGACCCTTCAAGGTAGAGGTCGGCAGGCCAAGGCAACTCGCCGTGCGAGCCTTGCTGAGCATTGTCTGAGCCACCAAGCACTGTCGCGTGCGTGGTACCCGAGTCAAACCATACATCGAGGGTATCGCGATTTTTTTCGTATTGGTCGGCCTCAGGTCCGAGCAAATCAGCAGGTTCAACCGACTGCCAAGCTTCGATCCCGCGTTGCTCAACCAGTTTGGCGACGGCCTCGAGCAAGGCTGGGGTGTCAGGGTGCAGGGCGCCGGTTTCTTTGTGAAGAAAGAACGCCATTGGCACGCCCCATTGGCGTTGCCGCGATAAAGTCCAGTCGGGGCGGTTTGCGATCATGGCGTGCAGGCGTGCACGGCCCCAGGCCGGGTAAAACGCCGTGGCCTCGATGGCAGCCAGTGCACTGGTGCGCAAGGTTGGTGCGTCATCCTTGGGCTGCACATCCATGCCAGCAAACCATTGGCTGGTCGCGCGGTAAATGATGGGTGTTTTATGGCGCCAGCAATGCATGTAACTGTGCGCGTGTGGTTCTTGCTTCAGTAATGTGCCTGCTTGCGTCAAGGCCTCGACGATTTTTGGATTGGCAGCCCAAATGCTTAAGCCACCAAAGCCTGGCAAGCTCGTCACGAATTTACCATCGCCCATCACAGGGCTAATGATATCGGCATCGTGCATGCCATTGGCTTTGCAAGATAAAAAGTCTTCGATACCGTAGGCGGGTGCCGAATGTACGACACCTGTACCCGTGTCGAGCGTGACGTAATCGCCCAAGTAAACCGGTGCCGTACGTTGATAGCCCGCGTCAAAACGCGCAAGCGGGTGTTCAAACTCGAGTTTGTTTAATGTTTGCCCAAGGCAACGCGCAATCACTTCGCCCTTAAGATTCCATTCTTTCAGGCAAGCCTCGACACGATCGAGTGCAATCAGTAGTAACGCACCCGTGGCTGGCGCCGGGCTGACGCGCACCAGAGCATATTCAAACTCAGGGTGCAGATTCAACGCCTGGTTTGACGGGAGGGTCCAGGGGGTGGTGGTCCAGATCACGATCGCGCCAGGTTCGACCTCGTGCAGGCCAAAGGCTTTAGCGAGTGCAGCCCGATCGATAAACGGAAACGCAACGTGCACAGCCGGATCTTTACGATCGGCGTATTCGACCTCGGCCTCAGCCAACGCCGAGCCGCAATCAAAGCACCAGTTCACGGGCTTTAGGCCCCTAAAGACGTAGCCCTTTTTGAGGATGCGACCCAGTGCACGAATTTCGTTGGCTTCGTTGCTGAAGTTCATGGTCATGTAGGGGCGGTTCCAGTCGCCCAGCACACCGAGTCGTTCAAAGTCCTTTTTTTGGCGTTCGATTTGCTCAAGTGCGTAGGCACGCGCCTTTGCTTGTACTTCAGCAACCGGCAAGTGCTTGCCGAATTTTTTTTCAATTTGAATTTCAATCGGCATGCCGTGGCAATCCCAGCCTGGCACATAGGCCGCGTCATAGCCTGCCATGTTGCGACTTTTGACGATGATGTCTTTTAGGATTTTATTGACTGCATGCCCGATGTGAATGTCACCGTTCGCATAGGGGGGGCCATCGTGCAGCAAAAACGTGGGGCGCCCTTTGCTGGCCTCACGAATTGCCTGATAGACGCGTTTCTCTTGCCATTGCGCGACCCACAGGGGCTCTCGACGAGGCAGATCGCCGCGCATCGGAAACGGAGTGTCGGGCAGATTGAGTGTTTGTTTATAGTCCATGGGGCGCAAAATAAGCCCGCGCATGCTGTGCATCGGCATGCATGGCGGCAGTCAAGGTTGGGAGATCAGGAAACTTCTCTTCGTCACGAAGGTGTTTGAGAAGCTCAACGCAGATGAGTTTACCGTACGCGTCAATATTGATATCGAAAAGATGGGTCTCGAGCAAAATGCGGCCATCGTCTTCGACCGTGGGACGCACGCCGAGGCTTGCCACCCCGGACAAGGGCTGTGGTGCCAAGCCGTGGACCCGCACCACATAGATCCCCGAACGGGCTGCACACCTTGGTGTGACGCGCATATTCAAGGTGGGCATATTGAGGGTCCGGCCTAGTTTCTTGCCGTGTACGACGTGACCGGTCATGGTGTAAGGGCGCCCGAGCAGGCTTTGGGCTTGTGTCAGGTCGCCGGTGGCGAGCGCGGCGCGCACCTCAGAGCTTGACACGCGATGGCCGTTGAGGTCTTTGACTTCAGAGAGCGTGTGTACCTCAAGCCCAAATTGTGGGCCCATTTTTTTCAGTAAGGCGACATCACCCGAACGCTGACGGCCAAAACGAAAGTCTTCACCCACGATCAGCCATCGGGCGCTCAGGCCCTTGATCAAGAGCTTTTCGATGAAATCTTCGGCCGACATTTCGGCAAAATTTTGATTGAAACGCGCGAGCACGACTTGTTCGATACCGGCTTGGCTCAGCGCACTGAGTTTGTCGCGCAGCCCATTGATTTGCGGTGGCGAGAGCTCGGGTCGCCGATTTTGTTCGGCGAAGAACTGTCGCGGGTGGGGCGCAAACGTTAAAACGGTTGGCACCAGCGCGCGCGCGCGGGCGGCGTCAGCCACTTGGCTGAGCATGGCCAGATGCCCTAAATGCACGCCATCAAAATTGCCGATAGAGAGCGCGGTTGGTCGCCGCAACAGAGGGGCCGAAGCTTGACGAAAAATGCTGAAAGAGGTGTTCACGAGCAACAGTTTACAATTTCGGGCTACCTTGTCTGTGAAAAACCATGCCTGAACCCCAAAAATCGCGTTGCCGCTTCGTTATTTTGATCTCTGGTCAGGGGTCAAACATGCAGGCGCTTGTACGTGCATGCCAGTCAAAGGCCTGCTCGGGCGAGGTGGTGGCGGTGGTGTCGAACCGCGCGCAGGCCGGTGGCGTGCAGTGGGCACAAGGGCAAGGCATTGCCACTGAAGTCATCACACACACCGATTTTGCTTCACGCGAGGCCTTTGATCAAGCCCTGGCCGCCGTGATTGACGGTTACTCGCCCGATTATGTGTTGCTGGCGGGCTTCATGCGGATCTTGACCCCCGCCTTCGTCGAGCACTATGTGGGGCGTTTGGTCAACATCCATCCTTCTTTGTTGCCGGCGTTTCCGGGTCTGCACACGCACGAGCAGGCCTTGGCTGTGGGGGTGCAAAGTCATGGCTGCACTGTGCACTTTGTGACGCCGGTGCTCGATCATGGCCCCATCATCGCCCAGGGGGTGGTGCCCGTGTTGGCCGACGACACCCCCGACACGCTTGCTGCACGCGTGCTCACGGTTGAGCATCGTGTTTATCCCGCAGTTGCCACCTGGCTTGCGCAGTCGCGCGTAAAAATTATGCCTGATCAGCGCGTCCAGGTTGAAGGTGTACCCAGGCGCTTATTTGTATCGGAGCACATGCAATGATTGATTCTAAAAAAGTAGACCGTCGTCAACCTTCAACAGGGCCAAAGCGTTCGATTCAATCGTTTGCACAGGGCCGTGCAGAGGGTCAAGAGAGCCGAGCCAAGCGTGATGTGGCCGGCGCAAAAGGTGCCTCGCGTGTGGGCACCAAAGAGGCGGCGCGCGAGGCTGCACGTGCTGCAGGCAACGCGCTGCCGCGCAAAGGGTCTGCCACCGAGCGTCTGATGAACGCCACGCCTTTTGCGCAACGCTCAGGCGCGCCACGCACGGGTGGCGGTTACAACGATGACCGCCCTGCGGGTGCGCGCGGCGAACCGCAGCAGTCAACCTACACCGGTCGCGTCAAGCCTCGTTTGCCCATGATGACGATTCGCTTAGACCAAATCCGGCAGGTACTCGACGAGGTTTTAACCTGGCGCTTTGCCGCAGACTCTGTGGTGTCGCATTGGTTTCGGGCGCATCCTAAGTTGGGGGTGCGTGATCGCGCTGAAGTGGCTGAAGTCGTCTATGACGTGTTACGAAACTTGCGGCGCTATCGGCAACTTGCCGAAAGTGGCGTGGGTAATGCGGTACGGCGGTTGGCGATTCAGGGTGCGATTGTCATGATTGACAATGGTCGCGTGCGCGAAGTGCTTGACCCGGGCGAAATTGCCTGGCTAGACCGTATCGCCCAAATTGACGAGCAATCCCTGTCGGTTGAGGTTCGCACCAGTTTGCCTGATTGGCTGTATGAGCGCTTGCAACATATGCCTAATCTTGAGCAACTGGCGCTGGCCTTGAATCAACCCGCTGCGCTTGATATTCGGGTCAATCCGATGAAAGCCGAGCGTGACGACATGCTGGCCGATTTGGCCCGCGGCAATGCGGTGCGCCACGCGCCGGTGGCGACGCCTTACTCGCCCTGGGGGATCCGCCTGACGGGGCGCCCCACCATGAATAAATGGCATCAGTTTGAGCATGGCTTAATTGAGGTGCAAGACGAAGGTAGCCAGCTGCTCGCCTTGCTTGTTGGCCCCAAGCGCGGTGAGATGGTGATTGACTTTTGCGCAGGTGCCGGTGGTAAAACTTTGCTGTTGGGTGCGCTCATGCGCTCGACCGGCCGTCTGTATGCGCTTGACGTTTCAGCCACACGGCTGGCCAAGGCTAAACCACGTTTTGCGCGCAGTGGCTTGTCAAACATCGTGCCGGTGGTGCTCGAGCACGAAAACGACACGCGGGTGCGACGCTTGGCCGGTAAGGCACAACGTGTCCTGGTCGATGCCCCCTGCAGTGGTGTGGGCACCCTGCGTCGTAATCCTGACTTAAAGTGGCGCCAATCGGTGCAAAGCCTGCAAGAACTTACGGCCTTGCAAGCGCGTATTTTGGCCAGTGCTTCGCGTTGCGTGGCCCCAGGCGGGCGCTTGGTGTATGCGACCTGCAGCATGCTGGTAGAAGAAAATCAAGCTCAAGCCGAGCGCTTTCTGGCAGAACATCCGGATTTTGAGTTGGTCGATGCGGCCCAATTACTCGCGGCACGTACGCCTTTGCAGCTTGAAGGGCCTTATTTGAATCTTAGGCCAGACGTGCATGGCACCGACGGCTTTTTTGCTGCCGTGTTTGAACGCCGTAAGGCGGGGGCTGTGAGCCAAGCCGAGTCTGATTCGGGTGCTGAAGCGGGATCTGAGGTTACGGCCGAGCCTGAGCTAGGGTCAGCGCTCTCAGAAAAAGCAGTCAACGTTGCAGCGAACGGCGAGCACGATACCCCGCAACCAAGTGCTAAGAAAGCGCCAGCGCGCAAAAAAGCAAAGCCAGCGGTGCTTGAAGATTTGTCACCAGATGCGATGGCATCAGCAGACCTTGCGACAGCGGTAAAGTTAGCCGTCTCAGCCGTCTCAGCAGACTCAGCAGATTCAGCAGAGTCAGTAGATTCAGTAGATTCAGCAGGAACGGTTAAGAAAAAAGCGGTTCGGAGTAAAAAAGCCAAGAAGGAAGAGGTCGCTGATTCGCCACTTGACGTGCTAAACGAACCCGCAAAAGTATCTGAGCCCACCAACTCCGCGTTGTTGGCTTCACCCGCTTCCGAACCCGTACCCGCAACGGTATCTGCATCGGCCTCTACCTCGGCGCCCACGCCAGCACCGGCCTCGGCAATAGACGCGTTTGCAGCCTTTCTGGCCAAAGATGCGTTAAGCGAGCATCGGGATGACAACGAGTCTGAGGGCGCCGCACCCGCCAAACCGGCTAAAAAACCACGTGCCAGCAAGACGGCAGGGCGGGCAAAAAAGGTGTAATAGCTTGATTTTGTGCAAAAACCTTGTGGTAATTGTCTGGTCAAGTTGGGTGGTTAGGCTAAAATGAGGGTTACATTTTGTTGTGGGCGGTCTAGATATTTATGAATGAAATCATTTCTTTTGTCGCAGGCGGATTGTTGCAGGCTTCGTGGTGGCAAGTTGCCCTGATCACCTTGGGTCTGACCCATGTCACGATCGCGGCCGTTACGATCTTTTTGCATCGTAGCCAAGCCCATCGTGGTCTAGATTTGCATCCTGCCGTCATGCACTTTTTCCGTTTATGGTTGTGGCTGACCACCGGTATGGTGACAAAAGAGTGGGTGGCCATCCATCGCAAGCACCACGCTCGTTGCGAGCGCGAAGGTGATCCACATTCGCCCATGATTTACGGCATCAACAAGGTATTGTTCAGTGGCGCCGAGCTTTACCGTCACGAATCCAAAAACGCAGAGACCCTTTCTAAATTTGGTCATGGCACACCCGACGACTGGGTTGAAAAACACATTTACTCGCGCTACAGCGCACGCGGTATCTTGATCATGTTGGTGATCGATGTGGCGTTGTTTGGTGCACTGGGCTTAACAGTGTGGGCCGTGCAGATGGCCTGGATTCCGTTTTGGGCTGCTGGCGTGGTCAATGGTGTCGGCCATTTCTTTGGTTACCGTAATTTTGCCTCGCCCGATACCAGTACCAATGTGTTTCCAATTGGTATTTTGATCGGCGGCGAAGAGCTCCACAACAATCACCACGCTTTTGGCACTTCGGCTAAGTTTTCAAGCAAATGGTACGAGCTCGATATTGGCTGGGTATACATTTTGGGCTTACAGGCCGTTGGCTTGGCCAAGGTCAAAAAAGTAGCCCCCCGTTTGCGACTTGAAGCGACAGGCAAACCTGGGGTCGATGCGCGCACACTGCAGGGAGTCATTGCCCACCGGTTTGAGATTCTTGAGCGTTACACCGGCATCATGAAAACCGCTTGCCGCGCCGAGCTCACGCGCTTAAAAGCCACCGCTGCTGACAGCCAAGACACCAGCCATACCGACGCACTTGCGGCTGCTACACACTGGCTTGGGCGTGGTGACGAGACCTTGCCCGCTGTCGAGCGTGCACGAATTGATCAAGCGCTCTCACAAACGGCTGCGTTGGCAACCTTAGTTCAAATGCGCCACGATCTAGCCAAACTTTGGGACAGCTCGAGCGCTTCGAGCGAGCAACTGTTGCACGAGTTGCAAAACTGGTGTCAACGCGCCCAGCAAAGCGGCATCGCTAGCCTCGAAGAGTTCGCCTTACGCCTACGCCGCTATGCGGCATGATCGACAAACTTAACGTACCTCAGCGCGAAGCAGTCACGCTAGCGGCTCAACATGCGTTAGTGTTGGCGGGTGCCGGTAGTGGTAAGACGCGTGTACTCACGACGCGTATGGCTTGGCTGATTCAAACCGGCCAGGTCAGCCCTCAAGGTCTGCTAGCGGTTACCTTTACGAACAAAGCGGCGCGTGAAATGTTGTCGCGGGTGTCGGCCCTATTGCCGATTGACCCGCGCGGCTTATGGATCGGTACCTTTCACGGTCTGTGCAATCGTATGCTCAGGGCGCATCACCGCGACGCGGGTTTGCCTCAAGCTTTTCAGATTTTAGACACGGCCGATCAGCTCGCTGCGATCAAGCGCTTGTTAAAAGCCAATGCGGTCGATGATGAAAAATATCCACCGCGCGATGTACAACGTTTTATCAACGGCGCAAAAGAAGAGGGTCAACGCCCGGGCGATGTTGAGGCGTTTGATAGCTTTCGGCGGCGCATGATTGAAATCTATACCCTTTACGAGGCGCAATGCCAGCGTGAGGGTGTGGTGGATTTTCCTGAGTTGTTATTACGCGCTTACGAACTTCTGTCGCGCAACGAGCCGATTCGTTCACACTACCAGCGTCGCTTTCGACACGTGTTGGTAGACGAATTTCAAGATACCAACACACTGCAGTACAAATGGCTCACACTGTTGGCCGGTGGCGGCGCCATTATGTTTGCGGTGGGTGACGATGATCAATCGATCTATGCGTTTCGCGGAGCCAACGTTGGCAACATGGCCGACTTTGAGCGCGACTATGCCCATGGCACTGTGATTCGTCTTGAGCAAAACTACCGCTCGTTTGGTCACATCCTAGACTCTGCGAATGCGCTGATTAGTCACAATAACGGGCGTTTGGGTAAAAACCTCTGGACCGAGCAGGGCGAGGGCGAGCAGATACGCGTTGTCGAGCAACCGACCGACTTGCTCGAGGCTCGCTGGTTGGTCGATGAGGTCAGGGGTTTAATCTCTGATGGGCGCGATCGCAGTCAAATTGCCGTGCTTTACCGCAGCAATGCGCAATCACGTGTCATCGAACATGGTTTGTTTTCGTCGGGTATCGCCTACAAAGTTTATGGGGGCTTGCGCTTTTTTGAACGTCAAGAGGTCAAGCACGCGCTGGCTTATTTGCGTTTAATGGCCAACGTCAATGACGACACCTCGTTTATGCGAGTGGTTAATTTCCCGCCTCGTGGGATCGGTGCACGTACCCTCGAGCAACTGGGTGATCAGGCAAAAACTTTTGATACCAGTTTGTCGGGTGCTGTGGCGCGCGTGGCGGGCAAAGGTGGCTCAAACCTGGCCCAGTTTGCGGTGCTGATTCAACGCTTGGCCCAAGAAACACGCGACTTGCCCTTGCCAGAAATGGTCGAACATGTGATCGCGCAAAGCGGCTTGATCGAGCACTATCAGCAAGATCGCGAAGGTGCTGACCGCATCGAAAACTTAAACGAGCTTGTGTCTGCGGCAGCAGCGTTTGCCTCAGAGGCAAACGTGTCAGGTTTGCCCGCAGGTGTCGTGATTGTGTCTGACGCGCAAACCCGCACTCTGGATTCAATGCCCGCTGAGTCGGGGCTTGGCGAGTCCTCAGCCCTTTCGGCAGACCCTGTGGTTGACGGGTCCGACGCCGTGCCCTCATTCGAAGGTGGCTTCGGTGGCTTGTCACCACTAACAGCCTTTTTGTCGCACGCCTCGCTTGAGGCGGGTGATAACCAGGCTCAAGCCGGTCAAGATGCTGTGCAACTCATGACAGTCCACGCCGCTAAGGGGCTTGAGTTTGATGCGGTATTTATCACCGGCCTAGAAGAAGGGTTGTTTCCGCACGAAAACAGTATCCTCGAACAATCAGGGCTCGAAGAAGAGCGCCGCTTGATGTACGTTGCGATCACGCGCGCGCGCGAGCGGCTGTATTTTAGTTTGGCGCAAAGCCGCATGTTGCACGGCCAAACGCGTTATGCGATGCGTTCACGGTTTTTATCCGAAGTACCCGACGCACACCTCAAGTGGTTGACGCCTAAGCAGGGATTTGTTGATTCTGAACCGCGCTGGAAATCAAGCGGCGACAGTGGCGGTGCCACCTACGGGCGGCAAGGGGCTGCGGCGCATGCTGCTGTTGCGCCACGCTCGGTCACGACGGGCGTCACCGTTGGGGCACAGCAGTTTCGCATTGGCCAAGGCGTGCGACACGGCCGCTTTGGCGAAGGTACGATCATCGGTTTGTCTGGCAGCGGCCTCGACGCACAAGCCCAGATTCAGTTTCGCGAGGTGGGTTCAAAAACACTCGCGCTTGGCGTGGCCAAGCTCGAGATCACACAAAGTTAAGCATACGCTTCAAGCTGCGTTTGTAGTTCAAGCCAAGAGCTTTCAAGGCTGGCTGCGCGCTTAGTGAGCTCGCCATGTTCGGCCAGCACACGTACACATTCTTCTTTGCGCGCGTCGCTGTACAACTCTGAATCTGCAATTAGGCTATCCAAGCCTTTGAGCTTAGCCTGCACTTGCTCAAGTTCTTTTTCAAGTTTGTTAACTTGTTGTTCGAGTGGTTTACGTAGTTGTGCAGCTTGCTGTCGTTGCTCGGCATTTTCGCGTTTGTTGAGCTTGCGCTCTTGGGCCGAAGGCGCAGCCTTGGCCGCTGCGTCGGCTGCCGCCTGTGCCGCGGCTTGAGCGGCTAACGCGGCTTGTTCAGCCGCCGACATCTTGTTAGCAACGCGACCTGCAGTGCGTGCGGCAGCCTCTTGCTTGCGTGCGCGGGCTTGATGTTGTGCTAGCCAGTCACGATAGTCTTCAAGGTCGCCATCAAATTCTTGTACACCGCCATCGGCCACAATCCAAAAGCTATCGACGGTGGTGCGTAACAAATGCCTGTCGTGCGACACCAAGAGCATGCTGCCACCAAACTCGGCCAGAGCGGTAGTTAAGGCCTCGCGGGTTTCAACATCTAGGTGGTTGCTTGGCTCATCAAGTAGAAGCAGGTTTGGCTTTTGCCACACGATCAATGACAGGGCCAGGCGCGCTTTTTCGCCACCTGACATGGGCTCGACGGTATCCGTGACACGATCGCCACCAAAACCAAAGCCACCCAAATAGTTACGCAGCTCTTGCTCGCGCGTACCGGGTGCAATACGCAGCAAGTGTTGCAAGGGGCTGCTGGCTAAATCCAACATATCAAGCTGATGCTGAGCAAAATACCCCACTTCAAGCCCCCGCGAGGCTAAACGCGTACCGCCCTGTACCTCAAGCTCGCCGGCCAGTGTTTTGACTAAGGTGCTTTTGCCGGCACCGTTGACGCCCAGAATACCGATGCGATCGCCGCCGCGCACCATCAACTTAACGTTGCGCAAGATGGCGACTTGCTTGCCGCTATCGGTGGTGTAACCCGCGTGCATATCATCGAGCACCAACAACGGGTCGGGCATACTTTTAGGCGTAGGGATGCGAATCTCGATACCCGATTCGGCGCGAATCGGTGCCATGAGATCCATACGTGCCAAGGCTTTGACGCGACTTTGGGCCTGCTTGGCTTTTGAGGCTTTAGCCTTAAAGCGATCAATAAAACCTTGCAGTCTGGCTGACTCGCGCGTTTGTTTATCAAACGCCATTTTGGTCTGCCTGAGGCGCTCAGCACGTTGTGTCACAAAATCCTCATAGCCGCCTTTGTAGCGAACCAGTTTGCCCTGATCAAAGTGCAAAATGGTTTGCGCAACGGCATCCAAAAACTCAGTGTCGTGCGAAATCAACAACACGGTGCCCTGGTAGGCCGCCAGCCATTTTTCAAGCCAGAGCATTGCGTCAAGGTCGAGATGGTTTGTGGGTTCGTCAAGCAGCAACAATTCAGAGGGCGCCATCAAGGCGCGCGCCAGCGCCAGGCGCATGCGCCAGCCGCCCGAAAAGCTATCCACCGGCTCTGACCATTGCTCAGGCGTAAAGCCCAAGCCAGCCAAGAGTTGTTCGGCGCGCGAAACTGCTGTCCAGGCATCGGCCTCGATCAGTTCGGCTTCAAGCTCGGCAATACGAGAACCTTGTTCTTGGGCATGGTCGTCGCTTGTATGCGCAGTGTCGTCGATCAGCGCGCGTTGGGCCTGTAGTTGGCGCAGATGCGTGTCGCCATCAATCACGAACTCGCGAGCGGCGTCAGCGCTGTCAGCGATTTCTTGCCTGACACTGGCAATACGCCAGCCGGTCGGAAAGTCAAGACGACCTGCATCGGCATCGATTTCGTGTTGGATTAAGGCAAATAAGGTCGATTTTCCGGCACCGTTTTTACCTACAAAACCCACCCGCTCGCCGGGGTGAACAACAAAATCAGTTTGATCGATGAGTACTTTTGCGCCGCGTCGAACGGTCAAGCCAGTTGCACGAATCACGACGAAAATTGCTCGCGTGTCAGGAGTAGGATCTGGTCTGAGGCTTGCGCCGTATCGAGCCAGACAGGCTCAAGTTCAGGAAAAGCGGCTTCAAAATGCGCGCGTTCGTGGCCAATTTCAAGCACAAGAATACCTTGGTCGTTTAAATGAGCGGGCGCTTGCTCGAGAATGGTGCGCACCACATCCATCCCATCGTCACCACCGGCTAAAGCCAGTGAAGGCTCGTGCTGATACTCGGGTGGTAGCGCCAGCATGGATTGGCTGTTGACGTAAGGTGGATTACAAATAATCAGATCGTAACGGGCCGATACTGGTAAGGGATCAAACAGACTGCCGTGGTGTAACGTGAGGCGGTCAGCGAGACCGTGCGCGGTGACATTGAGGGCGGCCACTTCAAGCGCTTGCGCCGAAATATCTGTGGCGTCAACAAACGCCTCAGAGAACTCCTCAGCGGCAATAATCGCTAAGCATCCCGAACCGGTGCACAGATCTAAAACACTGTTGATCTCGTAGGGGTCCAAGATCCACGGGGCCAGTTGGTTGACGAGTAATTCAGCGATGGGTGAGCGCGGCACAATCACGCGTTCGTCGACATAAAACGTGTAGCCTTGCAGCCAGGCCTCGTGGGTGAGGTAAGACGCTGGCACGCGTCGCTCACAACGCGCATCAATGTGCTGCAGGGCTTTTTGCCGCTCTTCGGGCAACACGCGCGCATCCATGAAAGGCTCGAGTTGATCGGGTGGCAGATGCAAGGCGCTCAGTACGAGGTATACGGCCTCATCCCAAGCGTTGTCTGACCCATGGCCAAACGACAGCTTGGTTTGATTAAAGCGCGAGACGCCGTAGCGAATTAAGTCGCGTACGGTTCGCAGGGCGTCGCGTGAGTCATCCATGCCTGCCTTAGGCTCGTAGCAAGTCGTTGATACTGGTTTTGGCCCGCGTTTGCGCGTCGACCCGCTTGACGATAATCGCGCAGTTCAAACTATGCGTGCCATCGGCCGAGGGCAATGAACCAGGCACCACGACTGAGCCTGACGGTACACGACCGTAATGGATCTCTTTGGTTTCGCGATCATAGATACGGGTACTTTGCGACAAAAATACACCCATGGCTAAAACGCTGTTTTCTTCGACGATGACGCCTTCGACCACTTCAGAGCGCGCGCCAATAAAGCAGTTGTCTTCGATGATGGTTGGGTTGGCTTGCAGAGGCTCGAGTACGCCACCGATACCCACACCACCCGACAGGTGCACGTTTTTACCGATCTGCGCGCACGAGCCCACAGTGGCCCAAGTATCGACCATGGTGTTTTCATCGACGTAGGCGCCGATGTTGACGTAAGAGGGCATCAACACGACGTTGCGGCCGATAAAGCAGCCTCGGCGAGCCACTGCAGGCGGCACCACGCGATAGCCGGCGGCTTGAAAATCAGCTTGGTTGAACTCAGCAAATTTGAGCGGCACTTTATCGTAAAACTGCATTGGGGCCTGACCCATCACGCCGTTATCGTTCAAGCGAAACGACAGTAAGACGGCCTTTTTAACCCACTGGTGTACCACCCAACTGCCATTGATTTTTTCAGCAACACGCAGGCTGCCAGTGTCGA
The DNA here is from genome assembly GCA_044338955.1 of Burkholderiaceae bacterium. Lineage (GTDB taxonomy): Bacteria > Pseudomonadota > Gammaproteobacteria > Burkholderiales > Burkholderiaceae_B > Zwartia. Next base: position 3,018 of record JBIIWK010000001.1, on the reverse strand, counting down.
GGGCGTCAAGGGTGTGGGCAACCGCTTCGCGCACGCTTGCGCTGGCGGCGGTGGGTGACAGGTTAGTGCGATCTTCCCAACCGCTTTCAATTGCATTTTGTAAATCTAAGGTCATGGCAGGCCTTTATAAAAGTTAAAGATGAATGTGACGGATAGTTAATTAAATGACTGAACGATTAAACACATCACGGGATCATTGACCTCACGGGCTGGTTGATTGCCAGGGATGACAGAATCGGTGCTGATATGTAAAAGTTGAGCTTTAAGGATAACTGGGTAATTTGAGTGAAGTAAAAGCCTAAGGTTGATCGACTGAGAGATTACGTTTTACGCACAAAGTCTGCGATGCGATGCGCCGCTTCGACGCAATCAGCAAGCGGGGCGACGAGTGCGATCCGAATACGGTTTTGCCCAGGGTTCACCCCGTTGACGGTGCGGCCCACATAGCTGCCGGGCAAGGTGGTGACGTTGGTATGGGTCAATAAGTCGCGCACAAAATCGGCATCCGGGCCTTTGGTGTCGGCCCACAGGTAAAACGACGCATCGGGGCGCGTGACATCGAGTACAGGTTGAAGAATTGGTAGAACCGCATCGAATTTTGCGCGGTACTGTTGGCGGTTATCGATGACGTGAGCCTCGTCTTGCCAAGCCGCAATGCTGGCAGCCGAGACAACCGGCGACAAGGCGCTGCCGTGGTAGGTGCGATAAAGCAAAAACTTGGCCATCAGCTTGGCGTCACCCGCCACAAACCCAGAGCGCATGCCTGGCACGTTTGAACGTTTGGACAAACTCGAGAAACTGACTAAGTTACGAAAATCAGTGCGCCCCAGTTGAACGGCAGCCTGCATGCCACCTAAAGGCGGATTGGCCTCGTCAAGGTAGATCTCTGAATAGCACTCGTCAGAGGCAATCACAAACCCATAGCGGTCTGATAAGTCAAACAGCGTTTGCCATTCGGCAAGCGTCATGACGTTGCCAGCAGGGTTGCCTGGCGAGCAAACGAATAAAAGCTGGGTACGCGCCCAGATGTCAGCCGGAACCGTTGACCAGTCGCAGCCAAATTTCAGTGTTGGGTCTGAGTTGACGTAATACGGGGTCGCGCCGCCTAAAAGCGCTGCGCCCTCGTAGATCTGATAAAACGGGTTGGGGCACACTACGATGCCGTTTTTAGTCGAGTCGAGCACGACTTGGGCAAAAGCAAACAACGCCTCACGTGACCCTAGTGCAGGTAATACCTGCGTTTCGGGGTCGGGGCAGGGGATGCCGTAGCGTTTGCCGAGCCATTGGCTAATTGCCTGGCGCAACCTGGGGTCGCCCTTGGTGGGTGGATAGCTGGACAAGCCATCAAGCGCGCCCACAATAGCGTCTTTGACGCATTGCGGGGCTGCATGCTTGGGTTCGCCAATCGAAAGGTTGATCGCCCTTAGGCCTGCGGGCGGAGTGCCCGCCTGAGCCAATAAAAGGCGAAGTTTTTCAAAAGGATAGGGCTGTAAGGTGTCGAGACGTGGGTTCATTTACGTATTTTAACCAGTTGGCAGCGCTATGGGGACGGGAAACCCCAACAGGGTGCGCTACAATGCTCGGCTATTGCGAAGGTGGCGAAATTGGTAGACGCACCAGGTTTAGGTCCTGACGCTGTAACAGGTGTGCGGGTTCGAGTCCCGCCCTTCGCACCATTTATTACCCAGTTGGCGTGGGCTGTTCGCTGCGCTCTCCGTTCTCTTTGTTTGGTAGATCTTCATGCAACCTGTGGTTGAAACCCTTGCCGGCCTCGAGCGCCGCGTTGAAATCTCGGTCTTAATGGCCGACGTCGAAAAAGCTGTTCAGGCCGAACTCAAGCGCGTCTCGCGTACCGCGAAAGTCGCTGGTTTTCGTCCTGGTAAAGTGCCAATGGCCATGCTCGAGCGCACCCACGGCGCAGGCATCCGTTACGACTCGATTAACTCGATGGTTGGGCAAGCCTTTGAGCAAGCCATTATCACCTCAGGTTTACGTGTAGCGGGCGCACCAAAATTAGCACCAAAAACTGAAGGCCAATCTGAAGACGACTTGTCGTTTGTGGCAACGTTTGAAGTCTATCCAACCATTACCTTGCCTGACCTGACCACGTTGAAAATCAAGCGTGCCGTCACCACAGTTGGCGAGGCCGAGGTACAGCGCACGGTTGATGTCTTGCGCAAACAACGCGCTCAGCACAAGGCTGCTGAAGGTCGTGCTGCTCAAGACGACGATCAGATCAAGCTTGATTTTGCCGGTACGATCGACGGCGTGCCATTTGACGGCGGCAAGGCAGATGACTTTCCGTTTGTTTTGGGTCAGGGCCGTATGTTGCCCGAGTTCGAAGTCGCCGTGCGTGGCATGAAAGCGGGCGAAACCAAGGTGTTTCCATTGCCGTTTCCAGCCGACTACGGCGGTAAAGACGTGGCGGGTAAAACGGCCGAATTTACCATCACGGTCAAAGAAGTCGCCGAGCCGATTTTGCCTGAATTAGACGCCGAATTTGCTAAAGCCCTCGGTCAAACCGAAGGCGATGTTGAAAAACTGCTGGCTGACATTCGAGCCAACATCGAGCGCGAAGTCAAAGCACGCACGATGGCACGCACCAAAAATAGCGTCATGGATGCTTTAGTGGCTGTGGCCAGTTTTGATGTGCCTAAAGCCTTGATCGACAGCGAGTGCGAGGCCCGTGTGGCTGCTGCTCGCGCCGAACTCACCCAGCGCGGCGTGCCGAATGCAGACAAAATGCCGATCCCGGCTGATGCGTTTGCTACTGAGGCCGAGCGTCGCGTCAAGCTCGGTTTGTTGGTGTCAGAACTGGTTCAGGCCGAACAGCTTCAAGCCAAGCCTGAGCAGGTTCGTGCTCGTATCGAAGAGTTCGCCTCAAGCTACGAAAAGCCCGCTGAAGTCGTCAGCTATTATCTGTCAGATCGCGCACGTCGCTCAGAAGTCGAAGGCATCGTGCTTGAGGATAACGTGGTTCAGCATGCGTTAGCGAAAGCGCAAGTTGAAGACGAGCAA
>JBIIWK010000223.1:0-5709 GCA_044338955.1 Burkholderiaceae bacterium | reverse complement strand
GTTTTGAACTCTTCAACCGGCATGAACAACTCAACTCAGAAAAAATTCAAACAATTTGTGTTGTCAGGTCAGTACAACGCAGGTTTTGGCTTGGATTTGATGGTTAAAGACTTAAGCATTGCTCTGGGCATCGGCAAAGATACCAACACGCCAACGCCTTTTTCAGCGCTGTGCCGCGAGTTGTGGGCAGCGTCAGCCGCCATGCTCGGACCCGGCCAGGATCACACTGCTGTAGCTAAGATGTCTGAGAAGCTTGCTGGCACTGTGTTGTCAGAGAAGTAGACTATTTACGTTGTGCCGGGGCGCCTTGGGTAGCCTTCGGCACGAATCCGCACCCACACGGCCTGTTTTTCAGCGTCGTCCATGAAAACCCAGTTTGAGACTTCCATGAGGGTGCGGCCACATCCGCGACACACATCTTCAAACAAGGTTGAGCAGACGGCCACGCAGGGCGAATCGGCCGCGCCGGGTTGGCCAACTTCTGGGGCTGCCGCAGCGCTTGGGCTGACATTGCCGGGATCTTGTTTTTGATTCGGTGAATTCATCAATCGAGCATAGCACCGAGATCTGCCTCACGTAAAAATGCCCCTACACAAATCTCTGTGAAAGGGGCACTCTTGACCGCATTTACGACTTTAAGCGATGGCAGTGACTGCGCCAAGCTAGGCACGCTTTGTGCGGGATTGCACCACAAAGCGAGCCCTACCTAGGCCACAACTGCGATTACTTGCCAGCTGCCTTTTTAAGCACAGCCGCTTTGTCGGTAGCTTCCCAGGTGAACTCGGGCTCGTTACGACCAAAGTGACCGTAGGCCGCTGTCTTGGTGTAGATTGGACGCAATAAATCGAGCATATTGACGATGCCCTTTGGACGCAAGTCAAAGTGCTCACGCACCAGCAAGGCCAACGCGTCGTCAGAGATCACGCCGGTGCCTTCGGTGTAAACGGTGATGTTGATCGGTTCTGCCACACCAATCGCATAGCTAACCTGCACCTGGCACTGCGTTGCCAAACCAGCAGCCACAATATTTTTAGCCACATAACGGGCTGCGTAAGCAGCCGAGCGGTCGACCTTTGAGGGATCTTTACCCGAGAACGCGCCACCACCGTGAGGGCAAGCGCCACCGTAAGTGTCAACAATAATTTTGCGGCCAGTCAAACCGCAATCGCCCTGGGGGCCGCCAATGACGAAACGACCGGTTGGGTTCACCAAGAACTTGGTCTTAGGCGTCAACAGCTCTGCCGGAAAGCTTGGGCGAATAATATGTTCAATGACCGAAGCTTTGATTTCGTCAAGAGTGATTTCAGGCGCATGTTGGGTCGACAGCACGACGGTGTCGACTTCAACGGGCTTGCCATTGACATAACGAAAGGTCACTTGCGATTTTGCGTCTGGGCGCAGCCAGGGCAGGCGACCGTCTTTACGCAACTCGCTTTGGCGTTGCACCAAGCGGTGCGCGTACCAAATCGGTGCAGGCATTAAATCGGGGGTTTCATTGCACGCATAACCAAACATCAAACCTTGGTCGCCAGCACCTTGATTAAGGTAGTCGTCAGACGCGCGGTCAACGCCTTGGGCGATATCAGGCGATTGTTTGTCGTAGGCCACCAACACTGCGCAACCTTTATAGTCGATACCATACTCAGTATTGTCGTAGCCGATACGCTTGATCGTGTCGCGTGCAACCTGGATGTAATCCACGTTAGCAGTGGTTGTGATTTCACCGGCCAACACCACCAAACCCGTGTTGCACAGCGTTTCGGCCGCGACACGTGCATGGGGATCTTGCGTAAAAATAGCGTCAAGAATCGAATCAGACACCTGATCAGCAACCTTATCAGGGTGGCCTTCAGAAACCGATTCAGAGGTAAAGAGAAAATCGCTTGATTTAGTAGTCATGCTCACGTCCTTTACTGGCGAAGCCAGAGGTGGGTTAAGGAGGTGCGTTGCACCCCTGAACCTTCACCTGTTAAGACGTTGGACTGGGCGCGACGCTTTAGCAGAATTATTTTTTTTGTCGGCCAGACATTTCAGTCTTGACCCAACTCAGTCGCTCCGCAAGTTGTCGGTTAACTCAGCGACTGTTGCAATTTTATGCGAATTTGGCTAATTATGGCGAATCCCCTACGTTCTGACAGGGTGAATAAGGGATAATTGCAAAATGATATGGAATTTCACCAAAATGCACGGGGCAGGCAACGACTTTGTCATGCTCGACGGGGCCAGGCAAGCCATTGACATGACGCCAGAGCGGGCTCGTGCGCTTGCGCACCGGCAGTTTGGCGTGGGCTGTGACCAGATTTTGCTGGTCGACACCCCACTTCACCCTGAGGCCGATTTTCGCTACCGCATCTTCAATGCTGATGGCAGCGAGGTCGAGCATTGCGGCAACGGGGCGCGCTGTTTTGTACGCTTCGTACACGAGCAAAAATTATCGTCACGCAACCCCTTGCGGGCCGAGATTGCCACGGGGCTCATCACCCTTGAAGAATTGCCCGACGGCAACGTCACCGTTGAAATGGGGCAAACGCGTTTTGCGGCCAACGACCTGCCTTTTGATATCAACGGTCTAGCGACCCAAACACAGGGGCAAGATACGCTCTATGAGCTTGAGCTTGCGACAACACCACCGCAAACCGTTTGGTTGTCTGCCGTGGCTATTTCCAATCCCCACGCCGTGCAGGTAGTCGCCGATGTCGAGGCCACCCCCGTGGCAACGCTTGGCCCCATGATTGAGTCGCATCCAAGGTTTGCGCGGCGGGTCAATGCAGGTTTTATGCAAATTGTTGATCTGCACACGATTTATTTACGCGTGTACGAACGCGGCGCGGGTGAGACATTGGCCTGCGGCACGGGTGCCTGCGCGGCGGTAGCGGCGGGGGTTCGGCGAGGGCTGCTTGAATCGCCGGTACGCGTACGCACCCACGGTGGGTGGCTGACCGTGGCGTTCGATGGCGCCCAGTTGCGCATGACCGGTCCGGCCACCACCGTTTATTCTGGCAGCATTGATATCGATCAACTGGTCGCTTCGATTCCATCTTTAACGAGCTCTACGACATGACTGATACCGCGCACACCATTGCAAAGTTTTTACAAGAAAATCCTGATTTCTTTGTTCAACACGCTGATCTTTTTTCGACACTCGAAGTGCCCCATCCCCATCAGTCACGCGCGATTTCATTGGGCGAGCGGCAAATTTTGACATTGCGCGAACGCTTGCGTGACTTTGAATTTCGCTTAGCCGAACTCGTACGAAACGGCTCATTAAACGAAGCCACGACCACCAAGTTAAATCTTTGGTGTGCCCGCATGCTGGCCGAGCAATCGCCATTGCGCTTGCCTGGCGAAGTGGCACTTGGCTTGGCCGAGCAATTTAACCTGCAAGAGGTCGCGCTACGCGTCTGGGGGCTCGATGTACCGGCTGAAGGCGTTGGCGCACCCGTCGACGCTTCGGTACACGACTTTGCCAACACCTTAGCGGCGCCTTATTGCGGCGCAAACACCGATTTCACGGCAGTCGGTTGGCTTCACAAAAAACCGGCCTCGGTGGCGATGCTGTCGTTACGCGCCAAGCCCCACGAACCCGCCTTTGGTTTGATGGTGCTAGGTTCAGATGACGCTGGCCGCTTTGCCCCCGATATGGGCACGACCTTTTTACAAACCGTCAGCAATCTTGCCAGCGCTGCGCTGTCTCGACTTAAACCCACTACCGTTCAGGGCGACTAAGTCGGCCATGACGCACCAACTGACCACACGTCACTGACGGCAGGTATGTCGCCTACTGATCCTGCACACTCATCCAGCCCAAAGGGCGCCAAACCGTCTGAAACGACGGCAAACACAGCTGGCAGTCAGCACGAGTTGCCCGAAGCAGTCACGCATTGGCTTAGGCACCTTGAGCAAAACCGGCGTTACTCGCCACACACACTATCCGCCTACCAACGCGACCTGCAACAACTGGTTCACCTTGCGCAAGACAAGCCGCTACAGTCTCTGGTTAATGGCAATATCCGACAGTTTTTAGCCCGATTGCATGGCCAGGGCCTTGGCCCGCGCAGCCTAGCCCGTTTGCTCGCCTCGTGGCGCGGCTTTTATAAATGGTGGGCACCGCAAAGCGGCATGGCGCTTAACCCCGCCACCGATGTGCGCGCTCCTAAAGCAGCGCGCGGCCTGCCCAAAGCCTTGTCTGTTGATCAGACACAAGCGCTACTTGACGCGCCGGTGCTGTTGGCGCAAACGGATCCGATCTCGTTACGCGATCGGGCAATTTTTGAGTTGTTTTATTCAAGCGGGCTACGCTTGAGCGAACTCGTTGGTCTTGATCTTCAGTACACACAAACCAAAGAACATACCTCCGGCGGCTGGATCAATCTGGCCGACCACGAGGTACATGTTTTGGGCAAAGGCGGCAAACGCCGCACAGTACCAATTGGTGCTCAAGCCTTGCAGGCCCTTGCAACGTGGCTCACAATCCGCCCCCAACTCGCCCCCTCGCACGCCGCCACGGCCGATGCTGCTGCCCTGTTTATCGGCGCGCGCGGCCGACGCATCAGCCCACGAGTCATACAAGGCCAGCTCACCAAGCTCGCCCTGCAGGCGGGCCTGCCCACCCATGTGCATCCGCACGTCTTGCGTCATAGCTTTGCCAGCCATGTGCTGCAATCCGCTCAAGATTTACGCGCTGTTCAAGAGATGCTCGGGCATGCCAATATTTCAACGACACAACTTTATACTAAGTTAGACTTTCAGCACTTGGCCAAAGCCTACGACTCTGCTCACCCCCGTGCCGGGCGCAAAAGCTAAGAAATTCCTTAAATTTAGCGACTTCAACTCTTGCAATTTGCGATTTAGCCCCAATATGGCAAGGATGTCATGATTTTGAGGTCTACACTCGGTTCGCTGCAATTGCTTGTGACGAATGAAAATGTTTGCCGCAAATCGTGTGCTGTGCTGTAATCCGGCGTTCGCCCTTTAGGCTGACGCATGGCTCGGTGCCTCGCACCCTCACCCGTTTTTTGAAGTTGATTGGCTCATGAATTCCCCCCGTAATCCAGACGAAATGGTCCCTGTCACAATCCTCACTGGCTTTCTCGGTGCAGGTAAAACGACCTTGCTCAAACGCATTTTGACCGAATACCACGGCAAACGCATCGCGGTCATTGAAAACGAGTTTGGCCCCGAAAGCATCGATAACGAGCTGTTGGTGCAAGACCAAGACGAAGAAATCATTGAGCTCTCGAATGGCTGCGTGTGCTGCACCGTGCGGGGCGACCTGATGCGCACGCTCAACGACTTACGCACGCGCCGTCAGGCAGGTGACCTGAAGTTTGAGCGCGTCATTATTGAAACCACAGGCATGGCCAACCCGGGCCCAGTCTGCCAGACGTTTTTCATGGACGATGACATTGCCGACTACTACCGCCTCGATGCGGTGGTCACCGTCGTAGATGCCAAACACGGCATGGAAACTCTCGACATCCAAGAAGAAGCCCAAAAACAAGTGGGCTTTGCCGACCGAATCCTGGTCTCGAAAAAAGATCTGGTGACCGAGGCTGAGTATGCGGCCTTGCGTCGCCGCATCGTGCATATGAATCCACGCGCCTCGATTGAGGCCGTACATTTTGGTGAAACCGATTTAAAACAGCTGATTGATATCAGCGGCTTTAATCTGAACACCATTTTGGATATCGATCCGCAATTTTTAGCCGA
>JBIIWK010000222.1:0-5710 GCA_044338955.1 Burkholderiaceae bacterium | reverse complement strand
GTGATTGTCCAAACGGGTTACCCAGAGCAAGCGGTCTATCAGGCGCTGTTGAAGCACGATTACGCTGGCTTTGCGCGACATTCACTGCAAGAGCGGCAAGCGGCTGCCTTGCCTCCTTTTTCGTATCAGGCTTTACTGAGCGCAGAAGCGCGCGAACTGACACCCGCACTTGATTTTTTGCGTGGCGCACGTGAGTTGGCAAGCGAGTTATCTGCGCACTATCAGACTGAAACGGTACTGACCTTATACGACCCAGTCCCTCTTCGCATCGTGCGAGTCGACAATATGTGCCGGGCGCAGCTATTGCTTGAATCTACCAATCGCCCTGCGTTGCAATCGCTATTGCGGCACTGGCTTAAATTACTACCTGAGCAGCCTGATGCGCGTCGCGTGCGGTGGCAGCTTGAGGTAGATCCACTCGAAATCTGATCCAGCGCTATGTCAACGTTTGCAACTGATGGACTCAACCCAACGCAGCGTGAAGCTGTGCTGTACCTTGATGGCCCTTGCTTGGTCTTGGCAGGCGCCGGCTCGGGTAAAACGCGGGTGATTACACAAAAGATCGCGTATTTACTGCGCGACTGCGATTACAAGGCCCGCAACGTGGTGGCGCTGACCTTCACAAATAAAGCCGCACGTGAGATGGATGATCGCGTCAAGCGCTTAGTCGATCCAGCCCTAGCCAAAGGGCTCACGATCAGCACCTTTCATTCTCTTGGTGTTCGCATCTTGCGCGAAGAGGCACAGCATGCAGGGCTGAAGCCACAATTTTCTATTTTTGATTCTGACGACGCGATGGCGATCGTGCAAGATTTATTAGCAACGACCGACCGAGCTCGCTTGCGCTCTGTGCAGCAAACAATTTCGCTTTGGAAGAATGGCTTGATTGATCCGGATGCAGCGGCTGTCATCGCAGCGACGGCCAGCGAAGTTGAAGCTGCACGGGTGTATCGCAGTTACAACGCAACGCTCGCGGCCTATCAAGCTGTAGATTTTGATGATCTGATCGCGTTACCCGCGCAAATTTTTGAGCGCGAAGCCGAAGTGCGAGAGAAGTGGCAAAAGCGCGTGCGCTATTTATTGGTCGACGAATATCAAGACACAAATGTTTGTCAGTATCGCTTAGTGCAGTGGCTGACGGGCCCCCGTGCCATGTTTACTGCGGTGGGAGATGATGATCAGGCCATTTACGCCTGGCGCGGCGCAACCATTGAAAACCTCGCAAAGCTCACGACAGATTACCCTCAGATTCGGCTGGTTAAGCTTGAACAGAACTATCGCTCAAGCCAAAGTATTTTGGCTGCCGCAAACCATGTGATTGCAAAGAATCCAAAGTTATTTGAAAAAAAATTATGGTCAGAGCATGGCACAGGTGATGCGATTAGCGTAACCGCCATGCCCAATGACGAGGCTGAAGCTGAAAACGTTGCGATGAAAATTTCGGCGGCACGCTTTGAGAAACAAGCTGCATGGAAGGATTTTGCGATCTTGTATCGTGGAAATCACCAAGCCCGAATTGTTGAGCAGGCGATGCGTAATCTGCATATTCCCTACGCGATTTCGGGAGGGCAAAGTTTTTTCGACAAGGCTGAGATACGCGATATCCTTGCCTACTTGCGCTTGATTGCTAACGAAGAGGATGATCCCGCGTTTATTCGCGCGGCGACGACACCTAAGCGTGGAATCGGTCAGGTCACGCTGCAAACGCTCGGTCAATATGCCGGCGAGCGACAAATCTCGTTGTTTGAAGCGGTCTTTGAGATGGGGCTTGAGTCACGCTTAAATACGCGCCAGCTTGAACCGCTGCGGCATTTTGGCGAGTTTATTATGCAGATTCAGCTGCGGGCCGGGCACACGCCCACGGGTCAGCCTGTAAAAGCAGCCGAGCCCGCCGGCGTGATTCTCGATGATTTGTTGAGCGCGATTCAGTACGAGCGCTACCTCTATGACATGTTCGATGAAAAGCCGGCTCAAAATCGATGGCAAAACGTTTTAGAGCTTGTTGGATGGCTTAAGCGCAAAGCCGAAGCTGATAGCATGGGTTTGCTGGATCTGGTGCAGCACGTTGCCTTGGTGACCATGCTTGAGCGCAGCGATGAGCAAGAGCAAGACGCGGTAAAGCTGTCTACCTTGCATGCATCAAAAGGGCTTGAATACCCTCACGTGTATCTGCTGGGTGTTGAAGAGGGGCTCTTGCCACATCTCGGCCGCGATGATGAGGATACTGATCCTACCAAGGCGGCTGATGCGTTGGTATCAAGGATTCAAGAAGAACGCCGACTGATGTATGTTGGCATCACACGCGCGCAGCGCAGTCTGCACTTGAGTTGGTGTCAAAAGCGACGCCGCGCGCGTGAAGATCTGGTGCGCGAGCCCTCGCGCTTTATCGAAGAAATGGGTTTGTCGGTCGCGCTTGATCAAAAGCCAATCGAAACGATGAGCCCTAAGAATCGCCTAGATGCACTCAAGGCGATGTTGAATAAGACTGTTTAACGTATGACATCCCGATTGCGGATTGCGCGTGCGGCGTCTGCAAGTTCGCCGGCAGTTAAACCAACCGGGCCGCAGCCGTGTGCGACTAAGTGATCTGCTGCAGCGCCGTGCAACCAAACGGCAGCGGGCACTGCAACTTGCACCGGCATACCTTGAGCCAGCAAACTGACCAGTATTCCGCTTAACACGTCGCCGGTGCCGCCGCTTGCCAGGCCAACGTTACCTGTTTCATTGACCTGCCAGCTAAGGTCTGGCGCGCAAATAAGTGTTTGAGGTCCTTTGAGCACAATCCAAGCCTGATATGTTTTGGCAAGCTGTTGGGCAGCACTCAGCCGATCTGCTTCAATGGCCTTGGTATCGACCTGGAGTAGACGCGCGGCCTCTTGCGGATGCGGTGTCAAGACAACCTCTCCGGGGCCCCAGTTTTTTTGGACGGCATGACTCGCAAGGGCGTTGAGCGCATCCGCATCTAGCACCAAAGGTCGAGTTTCACGCACGATCATGAGCTTTTGTAGCCAGGCAAGCGCCTGGGGTGCGCGACCTAAGCCGCAGCCAGCAGCCCAGGCCGTCACCAACTCGGGTTGCGCAAGTAGTTCATCGGCCTCGCGCAACATGAGCTCAGGAAAGGGAGGGTCGTAGGCAACAGGTAGCGGCTGTTGGGCGAGTGCGATCAATACTTTACCGGCACCTAACTTAAGTGCGGCGCGCCCCGCCAAGATTGCAGCGCCGGTCATGCCAGGAGCGCCACCTAAAATACCGACCGAGCCGAAAGTCCCCTTGTGCCCGCTTGGCGCTCGTGTTGCGAATAATTCAGCAAAGGCGAGTGGCTGAGTGGACTGCTCGCTTGCAAGTAAAGGACTAGGCATACGCTCGCTCAGTCAGTGAGTGTTTAGGGTCACCCCAAGCCAGCCTGTTGAGAATAAAAACGCGCCTTTAAGCGCGTTTTTATTTGCCCTTAAGCGAATACCGCAGCGCTATTTGGCAGGGGTTACGGGTGCGACGGGTTCAGGAAAGCTTGCGCCGGCAGCATTGGTCATGTAGACCACGGCGCGGGTAATTTCAAAATCATCAAGAGATGGGTTGCCACCCTTTGCAGGCATGGCATTTTTGCCCTTCACTACGCTTACAACCATTGCCTCTAAGCCAGTTTTGATTGACGCAGACCAAGCCGCAGTATCGCCAAACTTGTGGGCACCGGCAACGCCTGCTTGGTGACAGCCTGCGCATACGGCTTTATAGACTTGTTCGCCGGTTTTGAAGACCTTAGGGCCGCTGGCATCGACCACTTCAAGCTTGGCAATCGGCGCAATTCGTTTGGCCGTTGCCTCGGGGCCTAACGCATCTGAGCCCGCAACGGGCGCGTTACCCGCCGCAACCATGTTGACCAGCAGAATAATAATGATGATGGGAACGACCAGAGCGAGCACAACGATCGTGATCAATTGCTTAGGTGTTTTGATAGGTGAACCGTGTGCTTCGTGTTGTTGCGTGTCGCTCATGACCAAGTCCTGCGTGTCTTCGCCGAATTGACCAACGCCCCAAACTGAGGCGCTGCCCAAACGGGCGGCTGGATTAAAGTGGTGTAACTGCTTTCGTATAAACCCTCGGATTATAGCGGGATCGGACTCGCTCGGGGTGTCATCACTCGTGTTCTTGGCTACCGCTATAATCCTGCCTCTGGCGCCCGTAGTTCAATGGATAGAATAAGAGTTTCCGAAACTCTCGATACAGGTTCGATTCCTGTCGGGCGCACCAAAAATATGGGCTATGGCTCCGCTGTCGAGCTCGAGGCTCAACCCTGGCCTGGGTTTGAACCGCGGGCTCTACCCCAACAACCGGGGATGAGGGCTGCAGGCTCTACAGCGTTAACTCATTTACGCTCGGCTCGGCGGCTTGAGTGCGCGATGAAACCGCGCGACATACTCATCAAAACCTTCGGTGTCGCCAGCCTCTAGCGTCGCTTGATCAACGAGAGATTGTTCAGCCTGCTTGGCTGCCAACGCCTGTTCAGCCGCACTCAGACCGGCTTGGCGCAAGGTGTTTGCGTGCGCCCTGCTTTGCTCAAGAGCATAGTCTTGATAAGAGATTCCTGACGTTTTTAAGTGTGCCAGGACGCGGGCTGAAGGAGTGGCTTCTGTGTCGAGAATTTTTTCGCGCTGTGCAGCAACCGACTGTGCGTAGCGGGTGTCGGCGAGGGCGCCATCGAGGGTCTGGGCACACAGGCCAATCTGTTCAAGTAGCTGCTCAGCCCAAGTTGCCAGCGCGAGGTCTTTGCCTTGGGATTTGAGTTGCAGGCCAGGCTGACGCCCTTGTTTGACGACGCTGGCGAAGTTACTGGCGCTTTCAGGGCACCAGCCACTGTCGGCAAAAGGTGGGCTCTCTTGGATCGCGCAAAATAATAAGAAGGCATCAACAAATCTTGCGGTTTGCCCAGCAATACCCAGGGGCTCGTTTGGGTCGATGTCTAAGCAACGCACTTCGACGTATTGGATACCGCGCTCGGCGAGCGCCGTAATCGGACGTTCGCATGGGCCAGTGGTGCGCTTGGGTCTGATACTTGAGTAAAACTCGTTTTCGATTTGCAGCACGTTGGTGTTGAGTTGCAACCATTGGCCATCGCGTTTTGTACCAATTTTTTGATAATCAGGCCAAGGGGTTGTGACCGCGTCGTAGAGCCGCTCTAAGAACGTCGTGAGATCGTTGTAACAAAGCTTCAAGCTGGCTTGAGCCTTGTTTTGATAACCGAGATCGCTCATGCGTAAGCTGGTTGCGTAGGGCAGATAAAGCGTGTCGTTCCCAAGCGACTCGAGTCCGGTTGTTTGGCCTCGCAAAAAGTCGCGCGATACAGCGGGTGATGCGCCAAACAGGTACATCAGCAGCCAACTATAGCGAGTGAAGTTACGGATTAGCGAGATATAACCGGCCGAGCGCCTGTCTTTGGCGTCTGCTTGGGGCAAGTCGAGCGCGCTCCAAAACGACTCATCAAAAGAGAAGTTGTAATGCACCCCTGCGATGCATTGCATGGTTTTGCCATAACGTTGCGCCAGACCTCGGCGATAAACGTGTTTAATCATTCCGGTGTTCGAGGTACCGTACCACGCAATCGGGATGTCGGCTTCGGGCGGCAATTGCGCGGGCATCGAATGATTCCAGAGCAGTTCGTCACGCAGGTTGATGGCCACGACGCGATGCACCTGATCGAGTTCTGTCATTAAGG
>JBIIWK010000023.1:0-18033 GCA_044338955.1 Burkholderiaceae bacterium | reverse complement strand
AGAAAATACGCGCTCGCGCTCGGCCGTTTTACGGGTTGCCGAACGTACGTCAACGGCCCTGGGTACGCAAGGCGCAGCCGCTTACTCGCCGGCGCCCAAGCGGGTGGTCAGGCGTGGCAAAAAAGGGGCGCACTGATGGGGCGCCTGTGCATTCTGGTGGCCGGTGTGTTGATGATCTCAGCGATCTCGCTCGTGACCGCACGCTACCAGGCGCGGCAGCTTTACGTTGAGCTCGATCGCTCAAGAACGCAGGCGCTTAACTTTGATATTGAATGGCGACAGTTGCAGCTCGATCGTGCCGAGCAAGCACGTAATGCAAACGTTGATAAACTGGCTCGCGAGCAGTTAAAAATGACCTCGATTGTGCCTGATCGCACAATTTATATTAATCAGTCTGCTTCAAGCACGACCCTAAGGGGCGACAAATGAAGCGGCTGCCCTTTTTCGATAATCCCGTGCTGCGCGTGCACTACCCGCTTTGGCGCGGTCGCTTAGTGTTGAGCTTGTTGGGGCTGGCCTTCTTGGCCTTGGCCCTGCGTGCGTTATATCTGCAGGGCATCACGACTGAATTTTTACAGCAGCGTGGCGAGCGAATCTACGAAAGCACACTCACCTTGCATGCCAGTCGTGGCAAGATTCTCGATCGCAACGGTGTCGTACTCGCGGCGAGCGTGCCCGCTCGCTCTATCGCAATACGCCCCAAAGATACGAAAGAAGCCTCTCCTAAAAAGCTGCAGCAACTTGCTGAATTGCTTGACCTGTCCCCTGATGAATTGCGTAAAAAAATTGCTGACGAAAAGCCCTTTGTATATTTAAAGCGGCAGGTGCCCCTTGAGATCGCACAAAAAGTCACTGACTTACGCATCCCGGGGTTGATCCAGCAACCAGACAATCGCCGCCTGTATCCTGAAAGCGAAGTCATGGCCAACGTTGTTGGCTTTAATAACGTAGAAGATCGCGGCCAAGAGGGTGTGGAGTATCTGTTTAACGAACAGCTTTCGGGGCAAGCTGGCAGCCGTCGCATTATGAGAGACCGGTTGGGTCGTACGATCGAAAGCGTGGGGGCCGTTGACTTTCCGGTAGACGGTCAAAATATTAAGTTATCGCTCGATACGCGTATTCAGTACCAGGTTTACCGTGCGTTGCAAGAGGCGATGGTGACCAACAAGGCCAAGGGCGCAGCTGCAGTGGTGATTGATGTGAAGACGGGTGAGATTCTGGCGTTGGGCAATATGCCCACCTACGATCCCAATCGTCGTGACTCGTTTCGCGGCGGTAATCTTCGCAATCAGGCGCTCACCGATACGTTTGAACCCGGCTCGATCATGAAGCCGTTTACTGTTGGCCTTGCACTTGAGCTCAAGCGCATTACCCCTGCGACCTCATTCAATACGGGTAACGGTAAGTTTAATTATCAGGGCGCCACCATCAGTGATGTGAGTGCGAATGGCACGCTTGATCCGGCGGGTGTGTTGCTGAAGTCAAGCAATATCGGGATGACTTTGATTTCAGAAAAACTACAGTCGCGTGAAATGTGGACCCGGTTTAACGAGCTTGGGCTTGGACAAGTCCCACAGACCGGGTTTCCAGGTGCCGCAGCTGGGCGACTCAGGCCCTACGAACGTTGGCGTCTGATTGAAAAAGCCACGATGTCATACGGCTACGGATTATCTGTTTCGCTTTTGCAGGTGGCGCGCGCCTACACCGTGTTTGCCCGCGAAGGGGACATGGTTGGCTTGTCTTTGGTCAAGCGCGAAGATCAAGCCACGACCACCCCAATCTACCCACCCGAGGTCGCGCAAAAAATTCGTGTGTGGCTTGAGGCTGCAGCCGGACCGGAAGGCGCGAAAGCGGCACAAGTGCAAGGCTATCGCGTCGCAGGCAAGAGCGGAACCGCGCGTAAGATTGTGGATGGCAAATACAGCACAAGTCGCTATCGTGGCTCGTTTGTAGGTTTCGCTCCAGTATCGGATCCACGGATTGTGGTGGCAGTCACCATTGATGAGCCACAATCTGGCGTGTATTACGGTGGCAAGGTCGCAGCCCCAGTCTTTGCTGCGATTGTTGGCGGTGCCTTACGTACGATGAACGTGCAACCCGATACGGCGCTCGAATCGGCTGTTGCGGCGGTTGGTGGGGGCTCGCGATGACGCATGCGGTGCTGCTAGATACACATATATCCACAGAGAACCTGGTGGCATTGCTACGCAGCACAATTGAGTGTGGCGCCCACTTGCAGGCCGACTCACGAGACGTGCGCGCAGGCGACGTGTTCGTGGCGTGTCCGGGCCTTACCAACGATGGTAGGCATTTCATCGCTGCAGCGATCAAGCAGGGCGCTGCTGCGGTTCTCGTACACGTTGAGTCAGCGGCGCAATGGCAAGCGGCGGATTTCAGCGTGCCAGTCTTGGGGCTGACTGATTTAAAAGAGCGTCTCGGCGCACTCGCTGATCGTTGGTATGACAAGCCTTCGGCGCATCTGAAAGTTATGGCGGTGACCGGAACCAATGGCAAAACGAGTTGTGTGCAATGGCTGACCGACGCGCTGCAGTCGGCTGGCCACGCTGCCGGAGCGCTCGGCACCTTGGGAGTACGCTTTCCGGATGGATCGGTGCGTGCGGGTACGCTCACGACTCCGGATGTGATTTCGGTTCACCGAAGCTTGGCGGCGTTACGAGAGGCCGGTGCGCAGTATGTCTCGCTTGAAGCCTCATCCATTGGCCTAGAACAAGGGCGCCTTGCCGGCGTGCGCATTTTTGCGGCTGGCTTCACAAATCTTTCGCGCGATCATCTCGATTATCACCACACCATGCAGGCGTATGCCGCTGCGAAGGCGCGTCTGTTTGCCTGGCCGGGGCTTCAGGCGGCGGTGCTCAATGTCGACGATACGTTTGGCGCGAGCCTAGCTTCAAGCACAGCTTGCCCGATCGTCATGTATGGCCTAGAGCGGCGCGATCGCAATTCGAACGCCGTCTCACTGTATGCAGAGGGCTTGGCCAACACACCGCGCGGTGCGGCCTGGGTATTGCATGCGAAGAGCGAGCAGGTCGCCATTGAAACGAAAATGTATGGCCGGCACAATATTTCAAATCTACTGTGCGTAGCGGGTTTGCTCAAGACGCTTGACTGGTCGTTGGCTGAGATTGCAGCCAGCTTTGCCAAGCTCGCACCTGTTGACGGGCGGCTCCAAACGGTCGAACCCATTCTGACTGATGTCGCTGTTCCGACGGTTTTAGTTGACTATGCCCATACTCCAGATGCGCTGACACGCGCCTTAGAGGTTGCGCGCGAGTTGGCGCAGGTACGCGGCGCGCAGGTTTGGTGCGTGATGGGTTGCGGCGGCAATCGTGACGCGGGCAAACGCCCGCTGATGGGTGAGGTCGCGCAGCGATTGGCCGATCGATTCATTGTGACGAGTGACAACCCGCGCGATGAAAGCCCACAGGCCATCATTGCCCAGATCGTTGCAACGTTGCCTGCTGTTCGCACCAATGTGACGATTGAGCCAGACCGGGCCCAAGCCATTTTGATGGCCGTCTTGGGTGCGGCGCCAAACGATGTCGTGCTCATTGCAGGCAAAGGTCATGAAACGTATCAAGAGATCGCCGGCCAGCGCGCCCCTTTTGATGATCGGCAATGGGCGCAAGCTGCATTGTTATTAAAACAGCACCGCACGATTCAAACCGATTCGCGTCGTCTCGAAGTCGGCTCAATATTTTTAGCCATCAAGGGCGACCACTTCGATGGTCACGACTACCTTGAGCACATTCAGGCGGCGGGCGCCTGCGCTGCTATCGTTGAGGCGATCCGGCCTATGCCTGGTTTAGCGCAAATTGCCTTGGGCGACACCCGTGCCGCGCTACTGCAGCTCGGGCGCGCCTGGCGCCGGCAGTTTGCCATCCCGATGATTGCGGTGACGGGCAGTAATGGCAAAACGACCACCAAAGAAATGATTTCTTCCATTCTGGCTGCTTGGCTGGGTGAGGACCACCGGTTAGCGACCGTTGGCAATCTGAATAATGAGTTAGGGGTGCCTTTGACTCTGCTGCGCCTGCGCCATGAGCATCTCGCCGCCGTGATTGAGTTGGGCATGAATCATCCGGGTGAAATCGCCATCTTGGCTCAGGTGACTGAGCCTACAGTGGCGTTAGTCAATAACGCCCAACGTGAGCATCAAGAGTTCATGGTGAACGTTGAGGCGGTAGCGCGTGAAAACGCGGCAGTCTATGCCGCCCTGATGCCCGAGGGTGTCAAAGTATTTCCGGTTGCGGACACCTTTTCTCAGTTATGGCTCGAGCTGGCTAGCGAGCGCGCTAGTCTGCGGTTTGGCATGAGTGCACAAGCTGAGGTTTGGGCCAGTGATATACACACCGATGCCTTAGGCACCAGCTTCACTGTTCATACGCCGATAGGCGAGGGCCGCGTGGCGCTGTCGGTGCCGGGCGCGCACAACGTACTGAATGCGTTGGCAGCTACGACCTGCGCCGTGGCTGCGGCGGTGCCGATGCGGGCAATCGAACAAGGCCTTGCTGCCTTTCACGCGGTTTCAGGTCGTATGCAACCGCATCGTCTGGCTAATGGCGTGATGCTAATTGATGACTCTTACAACGCCAATCCTGACTCGGTACGCGCAGCGATTGACGTGCTCGCCTCCTTGCCGGCTCCGCGTGTGCTTGTACTCGGTGATATGGGCGAGGTGGGCGATAACGGTCCCGCGATGCATGAAGAGGTTGGCGCCTACGCGCGCGAGCGCGGTGTCAACCACTTGTTGACGCTTGGGCAGGCAACACGATTGAGCGCAACCACGTTTGGCACACAAGCAATCATTTGCGAGACGCACGAAGAGGCAAGCGACTGGATCGCTCAGCACACGGTAAAAAGTGTACTCATTAAAGGTTCGCGCTTCATGCACATGGAAAAAATTGTGCGTACTTGCCTTGAGCAGGTTGAGGCAACTGATAAAGACGTGGTGAAACATGCTGTTTGAACTCTTCGGTTGGCTGGCAGAGCACTACGCACGCGGTTTTGCGGTCTTTGAATACATCACTTTGCGTGCCGTGTTGGCGTGTGCGACGTCGCTGTTGATTGGGTTGGTCGCCGGGCCGAGTGTCATTCGCAAACTAACGGCGCTAAAAATTGGTCAGACTGTGCGCAGCTATGGGCCTGAAACCCATTTGATCAAAACGGGTACGCCAACCATGGGCGGCGCGTTAATTTTGATTTCGATTGCGGTCAGTACTCTTTTATGGGCTGACTTGCGTAACCGCTATGTGTGGGTGGTGTTGTTGGTGACGCTTGGCTTTGGCTTGGTGGGTTGGGTGGATGATTATCGCAAAGTCGTCCACCGCGATCCAGAGGGGATGCCGGCACGTCAGAAATTCTTTTGGCAGGCCTTGATCGGTGCTGCCGCGTCGCTGTATCTGATGTTTGCGATCTCGGCGCCCAGTTCTGCGAATCTGTGGACGGTGGCAACAGACTGGGTAACGAGTGGGTTTTCTGTCACGCTTCCCGCGCGAGCCGATTTGATCGTGCCCTTTTTCAAAACCTTTAGTTACCCGCTCGGCGCGCTAGGTTTTGTGGCGGTCAGTTGGTGCGTAATTGTGGGCACCAGCAACGCGGTCAATCTGACCGATGGCCTCGATGGCTTGGCAATCATGCCCACGGTGATGGTCGGTTCAGCCCTAGGCGTGTTTGCTTATGTGGTCGGACGTGTCGACTACTCGCGCTATTTGTTGTTTCCGTATGTGCCGGGCGCCGGCGAGCTGATGGTGCTCTGCGCAGCGCTTGCGGGTGCTGGCCTAGCATTTTTATGGTTTAACGCGTATCCCGCGCAGGTCTTTATGGGCGACGTCGGCGCTTTGGCGCTCGGTGGCATGCTAGGAACCATTGCGATCATCGTGCGCCAAGAAATCGTACTGTTCATCATGGGTGGCGTGTTTGTGGTTGAAACGCTGTCCGTGATGTTGCAGGTGTCGTGGTTTAAATACACGCGGTACCGCTATGGGAAGGGGCAGCGTATTTTAAAAATGGCGCCGCTGCACCACCACTTTGAAGTCGGCGGCTGGAAAGAAACACAAGTCGTGGTGCGATTTTGGATCATCAGCATGATGCTGGTGTTGATTGGTTTAGCTTCACTGAAGATTCGATGAACGAAACAGTTTCACCCTCTGCACTGCCTGCGCTGGTCCTGATTGTTGGGCTCGGCGAGACCGGTGTCGCTGCAGCGCGCTGGTGCGCGCGCAACGGTGCTGCGGTGCGGGTGGCCGATACGCGTCTGTCCCCAGCCGGGCTTGAAACGTTGACCCAGACAGTAGATGTCGCCTCGCTTGACTTGCATCTCGGTTGCGACGTGTTTGAGGCTGCGTTACTCGAGGGCGTGGGCGCTCTGGTATTAAGCCCTGGTCTGGCGCCCGGCTTGTCGCCTGTCAAAGAGTTGCTTGAGCAGGCCGCGGCCGTCGGCATTGAAGTCATCGGTGAAATTGAATTGTTCGCACGTGCCTTACAGCAACTGCAGGCGGCGCAGCAATACGCGCCGCGCGTCTTGGGTGTGACAGGCACGAACGGCAAGACAACCGTCACGGCGCTGACTCGCCACATGTTGTCAGCCGCCGGGATCAGCGCACGCGCCGCCGGCAACATCAGCCCCGCTGCGCTTGAGGCCTTGATGGATGCCCTAGATACCAACACGCTGCCCGATGTATGGGTACTTGAGTTATCCAGCTTTCAACTCGAAACAACGCGCAGCCTGCGCTTGACCGCAGCCGTTGTGCTCAACGTCACGCAAGATCACTTGGATTGGCATGGCAACATGCAGGCGTACGGGCAGGCAAAAGCCCGGATTTACGATATGACGGATTTGGTACTCGTCAATCGTGATGACGCAACAGTGATGGCAATGTGCCCGTCACTACCAGCGCTGAATGTTCGCAGCTTCGGCCGCGATACGCCCATGTTAACGGGCGACTTTGGGCTTGAAAGTAGCCACGATGTTTGTTGGCTCACTACCGCCGAGGCAACCGAGTTTGACGACGACTTGCCAACGCCCGTCAAGCGTAAAAAGAATGCGCCCCCTCCTGAGCGTGCATCGGGCCGCATCGTACGCCTGATGCCAATGGATGCTCTGGGGTTGCATGGTTTGCATAATGCACTCAACACACAAGCGGCGTTATTACTAGCCCGCGCCGCTGGCGCTGGCCTCGGTGCCACACTGCGTGCGGCGGGCGATTATGTCGGCGAACCGCATCGCATGGAGTTCGTTCGTAGTGTGCGCGGCATTGATTTTTTTAACGATAGCAAAGGGACCAATGTCGGGGCAACGGTGGCTGGCCTAGAGGGGTTAGGACGACGTTCAGTGTTGATTGCTGGCGGCGCCGGAAAGGGTCAGGATTTTTCGCCTTTGGTGTCCGTGGTGGCGCGCAATGTGCGCGCGGTCGTGTTGATCGGGCAAGACGCGCGCCTGCTGTCAGATACGCTTGCCCCAACCGGGGTGCCGTGCCTGTTGGCTGATACCTTACCGCAGGCGGTTGAGTTGGCCTTTGCGCAAGCCCAAGAGGGCGACGCGGTTGTGCTCTCGCCAGCTTGCGCTAGTTTGGATATGTTTCGCAACTACGGACATCGTGGCCAGGTCTTTGTAGACGCTGCGCATGAGCTTGCGCTTGATCAGGGAGAGGTGGCATGAGCCTCTTTGCTGACTTAACCAATAGTGTGAACGCAGTACGACCCACTCGCACCACCATGCGTAACTACGACTTGCCGCTAGTTGTGGCGACAAGCTTGTTGGTCGCAATTGGTATTTTGATGGTGTATTCGGCGGCCATTGCGCTGGCAGATGGTCCGAAGTATGCCAATTACGGGCGTTATTTTTTCGTATTGCGCCAAACGCTTTATGTCTGTGTGGGGCTGTTTGTCGCAGCTTTTGTGTTGACGGTGCCGATTCAGGCCTGGCAGCGTGTGACGATGTGGTTGTTCATTTTTACGACGATATTGCTGATCGCGGTATTGATCCCAGGGATCGGCCGTAAGGTAAATGGCGCCATGCGTTGGTTGCCCGTTGGCCCCGTGACCTTTCAGCCTTCTGAGTTGATGAAGCTTGCCGCTTTGTTATTTACGGCCGACTACACGATACGTAAGCAAGGTCAAATGCACAGTACCTTGCGCGGCTTTTTGCCGATCGCCGTAGCGTTAGCCGTGGTGGCGGGGCTCTTGCTCAAAGAACCTGATCTGGGCGCGGTGATTGTCATCATCGCGATTTCAATGGGAATCTTGTTTTTAGGTGGAATTAACGCGCATATATTTTCAGGGATTGCTCTGGTCTTGACCTCTGGTTTTGCGCTAGCGATTTATCTGTCCCCCTTCAGAACGCGGCGAATCTTCGCTTATCTCGATCCCTGGAATCCCGAGAATATATTGAAAGACTCTTACCAGCTTTCACATTCGTTGGTGGCGATTGGCCGCGGACAATGGACCGGTGTCGGATTGGGTGGGAGCGTCGAGAAGTTGCACTATCTGCCAGAAGCGCACACCGATTTCATCATGGCAGTGATCGGAGAAGAGCTCGGGTTCGTCGGCATTTTATTGATGATTACTTTGTTCGGTGTCTTAGTCCATCGTTGTATTGAAATTGGACGTCAGGCGATTGCCATGGAGCGCCCATTTGGAGGGCTCGTGTCACAAGGTGTCGGCATCTGGTTCGGTGTTCAGTCCTTTATCAATATTGGCGTTTGCCTGGGCTTGCTCCCCACCAAGGGCCTGACCTTGCCACTGGTCAGTTATGGTGGCACCGGTATCGTGATGAATCTATGCGCGATCGCGATTGTGCTCAGAGTGGACTTTGAAAATCGCAATATGATGCGAGGAGTCCGCACATGACCGCGCGCGCTCCGGTAGTGTTGATCATGGCGGGCGGTACTGGCGGACACATCATGCCCGGCTTGGCTGTCGCTGAGGTTTTGCGTGCGCGAGGCTGGACGATTTGTTGGTTAGGCAACCCCGACAAAATGGAGGGCAAACTGGTGCCTGCCGCGGGCTACACACTGACAGCGTTACGGTTTGCTGGTTTTCGCGGCAAAGGTTTGTTGGCAAAGCTCAAAGCGCCTTTCTTATTGTTACGGGCACTGTTGCAAGCGTGGCAACAATTTTCAATCCTTCGTCCAAATGTTGTACTAGGAATGGGCGGGTATGTGGCGTTTCCTGGCGGTGTGGTCAGTGCCTTGCGCGCGACGCCTCTGGTGCTGCATGAACAAAATGCGATTGCAGGGATGGCCAATCGTTGGCTGGCCCGTATTGCGCAACGCGTGTTGGCTGGATTTCCAGGGGTCTTAGAAAAGGCTGAAGTCGTGGGCAATCCCGTCAGGCAAGATGTAGCTGCGCTGGCACCGCCTGAGCAGCGCTATGCGCAGCGCTCTGGAAGGCTGCGGTTACTGGTACTTGGCGGCAGTTTAGGCGCGACGGCTCTTAACGTACTCCTGCCGCAGGCACTCGCCAAGATTGCACCCGAACAGCGTCCCGACGTGGTTCACCAAGCCGGTACGCAGCACTTAGACACTTTGTTGGAGGCGTACGCCCTGTCTGGCGTCAGTGCACGCTGCGTGCCGTTTATTGAAAATATCGCAGAGGCGTTGTCTGAGACTGACTTGTTAATTTGCCGAGCGGGTGCGATGACAGTTGCTGAAGTTGCAGTGGCTGGTGTCGCTGCGCTCTTCGTCCCTTACCCCCATGCCGTAGACGATCATCAGTCGGCCAACGCGCGTTTTTTAAGTCATGATATGGCCGCCTGGCTCATCCAACAAAAAGAGTTAACGCCCGACACACTTAGCCAGTGGCTGCTTGCACGCAACCGCCCAGAACTCACTGAGGTGGCGCAGCGTGCAAGAGCCCATGCGCGCCCTCAGGCCGCGCAGCGCATCGCGGACGTATGCGAAGAACTTGCGGGGGTGTCGGCATGAAGCACCGCATTGAACATATTCATTTTGTAGGCATTGGTGGCTCTGGGATGAGCGGCATCGCTGAGGTCTTGCTCAACTTAGGGTATCGAATTTCAGGATCTGACCTTGCTGATTCTGCCGCGACACAGCGTTTGAAAAGCATGGGCGCACGCATCGCGTTGGGCCATCGGGCCGAGAATATCGCAGACGCCGACGCGCTCGTGACTTCGACGGCCGTCGCCAACAATAACCCTGAGGTGATCGCCGCACGCCAGGCGCGCATCCCTGTGGTGCCGCGCGCGGTGATGTTGGCTGAGCTGATGCGCTTAAAACGAGGGATTGCTGTGGCAGGAACGCACGGCAAAACCACCACCACGAGTCTGGTTGCCAGCGTGTTGGCAGCGGGCGGGCTCGATCCAACCTTTGTGATTGGTGGGCGACTGACCGCAGCCGGAGCAAACGCTGGCTTAGGTCAGGGGGACTTCATCGTTGTCGAAGCAGACGAATCCGACGCATCGTTTTTGAATTTGCTGCCAGTCATGGCGATCATCACAAATATTGATGCTGATCACATGGATACCTATGGGCATGATCTTGCGAAACTCAAAGGTGCTTTCGTTGAGTTTACCCATCGCCTACCGTTTTATGGCAGCGCGATCGTTTGCGTCGATGACGCCAACGTGCGTGAAATCATCCCGTTCATCTCGCGTCCCGTCACAACTTATGGCTTATCGTCCGATGCTCAAGTCGTGGCGACCAAGGTCAAAGCACTTGGCACACGCATGCAGTTTGAGGTGCGGCGTCAAACGCGGGAGGGTGAACTGGCTCCTCTTGCTATTAGTTTGAATCTTCCGGGCGTGCACAATGTCTTGAACGCCTTGGCGGCGATTGCTGTGGCCACTGAGCTTGGTGTGAGTGATGTGGCGATTGCTCAAGGGCTATCAGAGTTTAAGGGCGTTGGACGTCGCTTTACTCAAATTGGCGATTTCACAGCGACCAAGGGCGGCACGTTTAGAGTGGTGGATGATTATGGACATCATCCGGTCGAGATGGCCGCCACGCTGGCCGCTGCACGCGGCGCGTGGCCCAATCGACGCGTCGTGTTAGCGTTTCAGCCACATCGGTTTACCCGCACGCGCGACTGTTTTGAAGACTTTGTCAGTGTGTTGAGCTCTGCCGATGCTGTGCTCTTAACCGAGGTCTATGCTGCGGGCGAGGCGCCGTTGGTGGCCGCGGATGGACGCGCTCTGGCGCGTGGTGTGCGAGTAGCAGGCAGGGTCGAGCCCGTGTTTGTTGAAGATGTCAACGCGATGCCCGAGGCCATTTTAAATTTTGCGCAAGACGGCGATGTTGTGATCGTGATGGGCGCTGGGTCGATCAGTAAAGTGCCTCATCAACTAGGAGTGCCCACATGACACAAGCTTTCGGTAAGGTCGGTGTCTTGTACGGTGGTCGTTCGGCAGAGCGTGAAGTGTCGCTGATGTCCGGAGCGGGCGTGCACGCTGCCTTATGTAGCGTCGGGGTAAATGCGCACCTGTTTGATACGGGTCAAAGCAGTTTGGCTGCGCTCGCTGCGCAACAGTTCGATCGTGTTTTTATCGCGTTGCACGGGCGCTATGGCGAAGACGGCACACTGCAAGGTGCCCTAGAAATGCTTGGGATTCCATACACAGGTAGTGGCCCAATGGCGTCGAGCCTTGCCATGGATAAGGTGATGACAAAGCGGGTGTGGTTAGAAGCGGGTCTGCCGACCCCGGGCTACCGTGCGCTGACAGACGCTAGCGAGGTGACTGCGGCCGCGAAGGCGTTGGGCTTGCCCTTGATGATGAAAGCTCCCCACGAAGGCTCGACGCTGGGCATTGTGAAAGCGAGCGTAGTCTCTGAGCTGGCGCAAGCCTACCAAGCGGCCGCGCAATACGATGACGTGGTCTTGGCCGAGCAGTTTGTCGCAGGGCGAGAACTGACGGTTGCTATCTTGGGTCGAGGTCAAGACGCGCGGGCCTTGCCTGTCATCGAAATCGTTGCCCCTGAGGGCAACTACGATTATCAGCACAAATATTTTTCGGACGATACGCAGTACTTGTGTCCTGCGCCACTTGAGCCGGCCTTGGCAACTGAAATTGCTGACATCAGCGTCAAGGCCTATCGGGCGCTGGGTTGCGAAGGCTGGGGGCGCGCTGACTTGATGCTGGATCAGAATAATCGGCCTTGGCTGCTTGAGATGAATACGTCGCCCGGTATGACGGGGCACTCTTTGGTGCCGATGGCGGCGAAAGCCCTCGGCATGAGTTACCCCGAGTTATGCATGCAAATTTTGAAGGATGCCCGCTGCAAGATTGGGCATCTGTCTGACAACAAAAACTAGCGAGGCCGATTGTGTGGAACGAAGCGCGTACGATCAACAGACTTGCCAACACCTTAGCGGTGATGGCGGTGTTGGCTGTGCTCGCCGGATGCCTGTACTGGGTGATGCAGCGTCCGATGTTCAGCCTGCAGGCCATCGAACTCGAGCCGACGCGCAACAGCAGTTTGCGTTATGTCACGCCCGAAAATGTGCAGGCTTCGATCGCCAGCAAATTGAGCGGCAATTTTTTTACGATTCGTCTGGCAGATGCACAGGAAGTTTTCGAGGCAGTGCCGTGGGTCAGAACCGCCTCGGTGCGTCGCATTTGGCCCAACACCTTGCGCGTGACGGTCGAAGAGCACCAACCTCTTGCGCTCTGGAATCAAAACCAGATGATCAACACCTGGGCGCAGGTTTTTACGGCCAATCAGGGCGAGCTCGACGACGATGTGAGCTTGCCGCAGTTCGATGGCCCCGAGGGCAAAGAAGGTTTGGTGGTGTCTCGCTACGCAGAGCTCGAACGTTGGTTCGCGCCGCTCGGGCTCACGATCAAAGAGCTGTCGTTGAACAATCGCCTGGCTTGGCAGGTCACACTCTCGAGCGGCATGACCCTAGCGCTGGCGCGCGACCCGGGCGCCGAGGCGGCCGATTCGCAAGGCGGGATTCCTGGCGCCTTGCCCTTTTCAGAAGGCATCGAGCGGTTTGTGCAGGCGATGCCGCAGATCAATCAAAGAACAGGTGGGCGCGCCTTGACGCATGCCGACCTACGTTACCCCAACGGCTTTGCGATTACGCTTGCCGCCCTTCCTGAACCTACTCAACCAAAAAAGAAACGATAACGCTATGACCCGTGACATCAAGGATCTGATCGTCGCTCTCGATATCGGCACCAGCAAAGTCGTCGCTGTGGTGGCTGAGATATTGCCAGAGGGCCGTTTTGAAGTGCTAGGCCTTGGCCAGCATGAATCAAGTGGGATGCGCAAAGGTGTTGTGGTCAACATCGAGGCGACCGTCACTGCGATTCAGCGTGCCCTCGAAGAAGCTGAACTCATGGCGGATTGCAAGATTCGCGACGTGTATACCGGGATTGCTGGCAGCCACATCCGAAGCTTTAATTCAAGCGGGATGGTTGCAGTCAAAGACAAAGAAGTGACGGCTACCGATGTTGCCCGCGTGATTGAGACTGCAAAAGCAGTGAATATCCCAACCGATCAGCAAGTGCTGCATATCTTGACGCAAGAATTTATTGTGGACGGGCAAGAGGATATTCGTGAGCCGATTGGGATGAGTGGTTTGCGCCTTGAGGTCAAGGTGCATATTGTGACGGGATCAGTCAGCGCTGCACAAAACATTGTGAAGTGTGTGCGCCGCTGCGGGCTTGAGGTGCAGGATCTGATTTTGCAACCGCTGGCGTCTAGTCAAACCTGCTTGACGACAGATGAAAAAGACCTGGGCGTCGTGTTGATCGACATCGGTGGGGGTACCACTGATGTGGCGATTTATACCGGAGGCGCGATCCGCCACACCGCAGTGCTGCCGATCGCCGGCGATCAAATTACCAATGATATTGCGCAAGGATTGCGGACCCCTACGCCAGATGCTGAAGAGATCAAACTGCGCTACGGTGTGGCCAAAGAGGTACTTGCAAACCCAGACGACACCGTCGAGGTACCTGGTTTAGGCGATCGTGCGCCACGTCTGGTGAAGCGCCAGACTCTTGGCGCGATTATCGAGCCAAGAGTCGCTGAGTTATTCGACCTGGTGCAGGGTGTGATTCGAGAATCAGGTTATGAAGACTTGTTGTCTTCGGGCGTGGTGTTGACGGGCGGCACGGCTTTATTACCCGGCATCGTTGAACTCGCCGAAGATATATTCTTAAAGCCGGTGCGCGTCGCGGTGCCCGAATACCAGGGCAGCCTTGCGGATGTGATGCGCAACCCCCGGTTTTCAACGGTGATGGGTTTATTGAGCGAGGCGCGTATGCAGCGCTTGCGCGGTCGTAAAGTCACGCAACAGTCTGGCAGCTTTAAGGCGGTTTTAATCCGAATGAAAGAGTGGTTTATGCATTGAATTGGCGTCATCCGACGCCAAACAGATGGGCAGCTTAGTTGAGGTTGCCGGTCTGCTAGAGAGGCGTTTCAAACTCGGTGCGGATACCATCGGCATCGCATTTGAAACGATTTCTAAATAACGTAGTTGGGGATTTTTAGAAACGTTTTGTAGTTACGACTTGAGGGAGTCAATCATGATGTTTGAAATGTTAGATAACGCAAAAAAATCCACGGTTATTAAAGTGGTGGGTGTGGGCGGTGCGGGCGGTAATGCCGTCTCGCATATGATCCGTTCGGGTGTGCAGGGGGTCGATTTCATTTGTTGCAATACCGATGCGCAAGCATTGGCTGCCACGAATGCACCCGTGCAGATTCGTTTGGGTAGCTCGGGTCTTGGTGCAGGGGCTAAGCCTGACCAAGGCCGCGCGGCAGCTGAATCGGCGCGCGAAGAGATTCGCTCGGCGCTCGCTGGTGCGCATATGGTCTTCATCACTGCGGGTATGGGTGGTGGGACAGGCACTGGAGCGGGGCCAATTGTTGCCGAAGTTGCAAAAGATCTTGGCATTTTGACCGTAGGTGTGGTCACCAAGCCCTTTTCGTTCGAAGGCAATCGGCGCATGAAAATGTCTGAAGAGGGCATCGACGAGCTGTCCAAGCATGTGCATTCTCTCATCGTGGTGCTCAACGAGAACCTGTATGAGTTGATGGACGAAGATGCCACCCAGGCCGATTGCTTTAAAGCGGCGGATGACGTGTTGCACAATGCCTGCGCGGGGATTGCTGAAATTATTAATGTCGAGGGCAACGTCAACGTTGACTTCCAAGACGTTAAAACGATTATGGGTGAACAGGGTCAGGCCATGATGGGTACCGCGATCGCCAGCGGACCTGATCGCGCCAGGATTGCAGCTGAGCAAGCCGTTGCCTGCCCACTGCTTGAGGGTGTTGACTTGAACGGTGTGCGCGGTGTGTTGGTAAATATCACGGCAAGCAGCTCGCTCAAAATGAAAGAGACTCGCACAGTGATGGATCATATCCAGAGCTTTGCTTCAGCCGATGCCACCGTTATTTTTGGTACGGCGTACGATGAATCGATGGGCGACAATCTGCGCGTGACGGTAGTGGCAACGGGTTTGGGTCGTGCTAAGCCTAAGTTGGTACAGATGCCTGAGGCCGCAGTAGGTTTGCGTAACGGAACCGATGGCTTGACCATGGCGACCGGCACAGAAATGAACGCGCCGACTGTCATGCGCGGTCGTGGCGGTGCAAATGCGCAGGCGCAGGTGCGTGCTCTCGAAACCTCGGGTATGGAGCATTACGATATACCGGCGTTTTTGCGCCGTCAGGCTGATTAAGTCAGGATTGGAGCGAACTGAAAACAGCCTTTAAATAGCTTGACTTAGTTCGTTTGCATCGCTCCCTCTGCCAGGTGCCCCGTTGGGGTGGCTGGCTGCGTACCCGCGTTCTCCAACGCGGGTACGTTGTTGTCTACGGCTGTGGCGCAGCAATCACTAAAGGCGCTACAATTGCATAAGCTTTATTGAGATTTTGCCCTCTATGTTTCGTCAACGCACCATCAAACAGCTTGTTAAAACCACTGGGGTTGGCCTGCACTCAGGTCGACGGGTTGAGCTGACTTTGCGTCCTGCGGCACCCGATACCGGCATCGTCTTTCATCGCATTGATTTGCCCGAGGTGGTGGATCTGCCGGCCCAAGCCGCGATGGTCAAAGATACGCGTATGGCGTCAGTGTTGTCCAATGGTCAGGCAAGGGTATCTACCGTTGAGCACTTGATGTCAGCCCTTGCAGGGTTAGGTATCGATAACCTGCATGTTGACCTCACCGCCGAAGAAGTTCCCATCATGGACGGTAGCGCCGCAACCTTTGTTTACTTGTTGCGTTCGGCCGGGATCCAAGAACAAGCCAGTGCAAAAAAGTTTCTACGGGTCTTGAAGCCCATCGAAGTGCGTGAGGGCGAAGGGACAGAGGCCAAATGGGCTCGTCTTGAGCCGCACGAAGGCTTTGCTGTCGCCTTTTCAATTGATTTTCGTCATCCAGCCATCGATTCGACTGCAAGCTTTGCAGAAATCGACTTCGCAACCGACTCGTACGTCAAGCAAATTGCCCGGGCGCGTACCTTTGGTTTTGTCAATGAGGTTGAGGCTTTACGTTCAGCCGGTCTGGCGCGCGGCGGCAGTTTTGATAACGCGATCGTGATGGATGAGTACCGTGTTTTAAACTCAGACGGTTTGCGTTATGACGACGAGTTTGTCAAACACAAAATCCTTGATGCGGTTGGCGATCTGTACTTAATCGGTAAGCCGTTGGTGGCGCGCTATGTGGCCTGCAAGTCGGGTCATGCCTTAAACAATCAGTTGGCGCTTAAGTTGTTGGCCCAGCCTGATGCTTTTGAAATTATTACTTACGAGTCTGCGGCGCAGGCTCCGTTGGCGTTTCGCCAAGAGTGGAAGCTGGCTTAAGCGGTGGTGCTGCGCTGGGCTGATGGTGCGCTAATAACCGAGCGACAGCATCGGCCAAAGGGCCAGGTCGTAACTGCTGATTCAGCACTTCAAACGTTTTTAAGTCTTGTTGGTCAAGCGCACGTGCCTCTTTTGGGGGCTGCACTGCCACTGGGATACCAAGTCCACCCTGCACCCGTAGTTTGATTTCTATCAAATTCCAGCCTGCTGCCTGTATGTGAGCAGTCACTCTGGGCGCTAACTGACGAAATTTTGCGGCAAAGGCTGCGCTGCTCACCATCAAGGTCAGCGTGCTTTGTTCGATTTTTAAAACGTCAAAGGCTCCGCGCATGGTGGCCGGTAAAGCCTGTTCAACCGCGGCACGTAGTTTGAGATGCAGTTGAGCCGTCGCAAGCACGCTTGCCGCTTGCGCATCGTGGCCCAGCCATCCGATCAGGTGAGCTCCCTTTGTTGGATTGCCGGTCGGCCTGCGGGGGGTCGTAACCATGAGTGATAAGGGTTGTTATGAAGGTCATCATTATGCCTCGCGATCGTGCCATCCACGGCATCTTCTCGCTAAGTTTGGGCAAGTGCTTGCTTTGCGTCGTGGTGCTAAGCGTGGCGGTCTTGCACGCGGGGGCCAGCCTGCAACGTGCCCTTGACTCTGGTCTCGCTGAGCGCTCGGGCAGTGGGCGGCCGCTGCGCTCAAGTGCGACGCGTGTCACAGAGTCTGCGAATCAACAGGCTCTTGATGCGCTTTTCATGCAGGTCGGCGTGTTGCAGGCGAACCAGCAGCGCCTTGACGCACTAAGCCGTCGGGTCGCTAGCCTGGCAGGTTTTGCCACAAACGATTTACACATTGTGGCCGAACACAGCGCCAACACAGCGCCTAGGGCGGGAAGCGGCGTCCACGCCTTGGCCCGCGCGGGGCACCAACTTCGTGCTTTACAGGCAGATTTAGTCAAAAAAACCGAGCAGCTTACCTTGTTTGATCTAGTATTAACCAAGCGGGCTGCAACGCTTGCGCGACAACCCACGGCAATGCCGATCGCTTCTGCCGCGCAACTTAGCTCGACTTATGGCTGGCGCCGGCATCCCCTTCATACCGAGCCCAGCGCGCACGAGGGTTTAGACTTTGCGGCCCCGTTTGGCACCCCAATTTTGGCGGCTTCTGGGGGGGTTGTGCGCACCGCTGCGTTTCAGGGGGGATTTGGTAATTTGATCGAAATTGATCACGGCGATGGCCTGCTCACAC
>JBIIWK010000221.1:0-5755 GCA_044338955.1 Burkholderiaceae bacterium | reverse complement strand
CCGTACCACGCAATCGGGATGTCGGCTTCGGGCGGCAATTGCGCGGGCATCGAATGATTCCAGAGCAGTTCGTCACGCAGGTTGATGGCCACGACGCGATGCACCTGATCGAGTTCTGTCATTAAGGCATCGACAGTGCTGTGCGTGCCTGTAATCAGCTCGAGTAAGGCCTCTGAATAGTCGGTGGTGATACTGGGATGAGTGAGCGCCGAGCCAAGCGCTGCAGGGTGCGGCGTGGTGGAAAGGCGCCCGAGTTGATCAACCCGCAATCCTTCTTTCTCGATGCCGCGCAGCGACTGACCCAAAATTTTTGGGTTGGCTTGTAGTTGGGCCAAATGTTTGGACAGCGTTGAGGTCACAGACGATCCTAAGGTCAAGCAAAAGCTGATTTTAAGGGAATTGGGCCTTGACCTGTTTCTGGGCAAATCGGCGGTCTCGTATCACCCGCAAGGCGAGGTTTGACGCGCCTATCGATCAGGGACAATATGACGGGTGAAGTTTGCAATCTGAAACTGAAACAAACCACCGGGTTTAAAGAACAAATGCATAAAGTTAAATTTTTATTAGTGCTGTTCGGCTTACTTTGGCTGACGGGCTGTACCCCTGACTACAACTGGCGCGAACTCAGTGTCGCCGACGATCGCGCGGTGGTGGCGTTTCCATCGCGTGTACAAACTGAGCAGCGCAAGCTTCGCGTGGATGGTATCGAGCTCGTTTTTTCGCTGACCTCGGCTGCGGTCGAGCAGTCTGTATTTTCGGTGGGTTATGCCCCGCTCAGCTCAGAGCTTGACGCGGCCCAAACTGAACGACTGGTGCGTGCGTTTGCGACGGCGCTAGCCGTTCGGGTGGGTCAGCCTCTGGTGCCGCAGGCGTTAAGCGGCGACGTGTTTGAAATTGAGTCGGTGGTAGGTGGCCAAGCCGCGCGCTTGATGGGGCGCGTGTTGATACACCGAGGAGTATTGCTTCAGGTCGTCGTGTCGGGCCCGCAAAAGTCATTATCAAAAGAGCATGCGACTGAGTTTATGCGGTCGTTGGTTCTGCGATAGCGGTGAGGCGTTTGGATTGTACGTTTGCGCTCGCCGCAGCCTCGGGAGGTGAACCATGCAAAAGGTTCTGTCGCAGCGCGATGGCTACAGCCGCCTGACGGCCGTAAACGTTTAGTTTTCGAGCGGCGTTTAACAAGTGGAAGTTGATTGTGCGTTCGCTGACCCCCAAAATGAGGCCGGTCTCCCAACTGGTTTTGCCAAGCGACACCCATTCGAGGCATTCGAGTTCTCTTTCAGAGAGCTTAGGTCGGGTCATGAAGTGTCTGGCTCCTGCAGCTGCTAATTTCAATGGCACAGTGTGCCCTGATCCAAGGCGTCTGCAAATTCGCAAAAACCCCTGTAAAACGATAAAAATTTGTAGCCATTTGTAAGAAATTGCGGTGAAACTGATTCGAATTGTTAGCAATGTATGCGTCTGTATACCGCTAAGGCCGTGCAATGCTAGAATTTGAACCAGTTGGCGCCGATTTGCTCGATCCGCTTGCGGGCGCCTCATAAATCCCGCTAAAGAAGGTCCGTATGACCACACAGTTCGTTTCACAAGACGCGCACGCTTTAAAGACGCCCACTGAAGGTGAAGCGGGCTCAGTCGGCGTTGTACATACCCAGTTTTTGCAATTTCACGAGCCTCTGCCTCTAAGTAGTGGACAAACGATTAACGCGTATGAACTGGCGATTGAAACCTATGGCACGCTCAATGCCGAGGCTAGCAACGCGATATTGGTATGCCACGCGTTAAACGCCTCGCATCATGTGGCGGGCCGCGCCGCTGATAACCTAGAAGATATAGGTTGGTGGGATAATTTGGTGGGCCCCGGCAAACCGGTGGACACCAATGTATTTTTTGTGATTGGTATCAACAATCTTGGTTCGTGCTTTGGCTCAACGGGCCCAGCCTCTCTTCGGCCCGAAACTGGCAAGCCCTGGGGCGCTGCGTTTCCGGTGCTGACCGTTGAGGACTGGGTGCGCGCGCAGGCACGTGTGGCAGATAAGCTTGGCATTGAGCGGTTTGCCGCTGTAATGGGCGGGTCGCTTGGCGGGATGCAAGCCCTCAGTTGGGCCATTACGTTGCCCGAGCGGGTTGCACACTGTGTGGTGGTTGCCTCGACCCCAAGACTATCGGCACAAAATATTGCTTTTAACGAAGTCGCGCGGCGCGCGATTATTACCGACCCAGAGTTTCATGGGGGCGATTATTACGCACATAATACGGTCCCGCGGCACGGTCTATCGGTGGCGCGTATGGTGGGTCATATTACCTATTTGTCAGACGACGATATGGCTGAAAAATTTGGCAGAACCCAGCGCGAACCTGCTGCCGGCGGCGCGTTTCATTATGGCTATGGTGTTGAGTTTGAAGTCGAGTCTTATCTGCGTTATCAGGGCGAAAAATTTTCACGCTACTTTGATGCGAACACATATTTGTTAATCACCCGCGCACTCGATTATTTTGATCCTGCACGCGCAACCAATGGTGATTTAGCCAAAGCGCTGGCACCAGCGACCGCAGATTTTCTATTGATTTCGTTTACGACGGATTGGCGCTTTGCCCCCGCTTGCTCACGAGAAATCGTACAGGCATTGCTGAAAAACGAACAGGCAGCAACGTACGCTGAAATTGATGCCCCGCATGGGCATGATGCTTTTTTGTTGGATGATGCTCGGTATCACGGGTTGATGCGCGCATACTTTTTACGTATCGCAGCGACGCTGACAGAGGCCGCTAGCGAGCCCGAGGTGCGGTCATGAGTCACGAGACAAACGTTACAGGTCAGGCGGCATTAGCCGCACAGCCGCTTGCGACAAGCCACGCTTCAGTCGCGCAGCAGACCCACTCAACGCGCCTGGTCTCGGCCCCCCAAATCACAGATCTGCGTGGTGATCTTGCCCGTATTGCGCAGTGGGTGCAGCCCCAGACACGCGTGCTTGATCTGGGCTGCGGTGATGGGACCTTGCTGGCTCACCTTAAGCGCAGCAAGAACGTACAGGGGATCGGAGTCGAGATTAGCGATGCGCGTGTGTTGAGCTGCGTGCAACGCGGTGTGCATGTGATTCAGCAAAATCTCGAAGATGGCTTAGCCATGTTCGACGATCAGCAGTTTGATACCGTCGTGCTGTCGCAAACGCTACAGTCGATGCACAACACCGAACATATCCTGCGCGAAATGACGCGCGTTGGGCGCGAGGCGATTGTGTCGTTTCCAAACTTTGGCTATTGGCCGCATGGCTGGTCGATTCTGTTAGGGCGCATGCCGGTGACCGGGCAAATGCCCTACGACTGGCACGACACGCCCAATATTCACTTGTGTACCTTGAAAGATTTTGAACGCCTGTCGCACAAATTGGGCTTTAGTATCCTCGAGCGCGCCACATTTAATGATCAGCGTGAGGTAAAGTTTTTAGCCGGTTGGCGCAGCACGCTCGCGGCATACCGGTTTACGGCCGACCGCTCTACGCCATCACGCTCTCGCGCATGACGCCGCCATGACACCTGCGACACCTGTGACTCCTGTGGCGGCGCCGCTTCCCGCCTCAAAGCTGTACACCAGTCGGCGTGTTGCACCTTTGCTGGCGCTTGGTTTTGCCAGCGGTTTACCCTTGGCGTTAACCGGCGGTACGTTGCAGGCCTGGGCCACGATTGAACAAGTCTCGCTGCAAGAGATCGGCTTCTTAACCTTGGTGGGCACAGCCTATACCTTAAAGTTTTTATGGGCGCCGCTGGTTGACCGTTATGCGCCGCCTTGGCTTGGGCGCAGGCGAGGTTGGATGCTGCTGATGCAGGTCTTGCTGGCCTTAGGCATAGTAGGCATGGGGTGCCTCTCGCCCGGCCAAAGTTTGTTGCCGCTGGCCCTGCTGGCGGTGTTTGTTGCGTTTTGTTCGGCGACGCAAGATATTGCTTTTGATGCTTATCGCAGTGATGTCTTGCACAAAGACGAGCGCGGGGCTGGTGCTGCCTTGTCGGTCTTGGGTTATCGCCTGGCGATGTTGGTATCGGGCGGCTTGGCATTGATTGTGGCAGATCAATGGTTGGGGTGGGGCTCAACCTATCTGTTGATGGGGGGCTTAATGTTGTTGGTCGCGCTAGCAAGCTTCTGGGCACCCGAGCCCGAGGTGCCCGCGCAAACGCCGCGCTCTTTGCGAGCGGCTGTGCTAGAACCTTTTCGCGAGTTTTTTGGACGACCCGAGGCGATTACCGTTTTGGTCCTGATCGTTTTATACAAGCTGGGTGACGCCTTTGCGGGGGCGCTGTCCACCACTTTTTTGATTCGCGCGGCAGGCTATACCGCCACGGAAGTCGGCACGGTTAATAAATTGTTGGGGTTGGCATCGACGATTGTGGGTGCCTTGGCGGGCGGTGCTTTGATGGCGCGGCTTGGTTTGTATCGTTCGCTCATGTTGTTTGGCGTCTTGCAGGCGGTATCGAACCTTGGGTTTTGGGTCATCTCGGTCGGCCCACACAGCGTGTGGTTGATGGCGGCTGGGGTCGGTATCGAAAACTTGTGTGGCGGCATGGGTACCGCAGCCTTTGTCGCGCTTTTGATGGGGCTTTGCAATCAACAGTTTTCGGCAACACAATTTGCACTGCTCTCAGCGTTGTCGGCGGTGGGGCGCACCTATCTTGCCGGCCCCTTGACACCACAATTGGTGCAGGCTGCCGGTTGGCCGACTTTCTTTTTGCTGACCGTGTTAATCGCGTTGCCTGGGCTGTGGTTGTTGTATTGGCGCAGAAAAGACATCGATCGCATTGATGCGATTGGTATTTAAGCGGGGCTGTTCTTCGGTGCCAAGTCAGCCCGCTGAACGCGGTCTTACTTCAAAGCAAAGTCGTAATCAATGGTCAGAGGCGCATGATCTGAAAAGCGTTCGTCTTTGTAAATACTTGCCGTTTTTGCTTTTGCCGCTAAGCCCGGCGTGACCAGTTGATAGTCAAGCCGCCACCCTACGTTTTTGGCCCAGGCTTGACCGCGATTACTCCACCAGGTGTATTGTTCGGCGCGCTCATCTAATTGCCTAAAGACGTCGACAAAGCCTATTTCGTCGATGACCTGGGTGACCCAAGCGCGCTCTTCGGGTGTAAAACCAGAATTCTTTTGATTCGATTTCCAGTTTTTTAGATCGATTTCTTTGTGTGCGATGTTCCAGTCAGCGCAGATCACGTACTCGCGTTTGGTCTTTTTATGGTCATCCATCAACGCTTGCATCCAAGGACCAAACTGCGCAAGAAAACGAAATTTTGCTTCTTGGCGCTCAGGGCCGCTCGAGCCTGAGGGTAGGTAAGCACTGACCACAGAAATATTTGACCAGTCGGCTCGAATCACACGACCCTCAAGATCGAACTCTTCACAATCCATTCCTTGGCTCACGCGCTCAGGCTGGTTTTTTACATAGAGGCCAACGCCGCTGTAGCCTTTCTTTTCGGCAGCGTAAAAATGGCCGGTATAGTCGTGTGGATGCTGAAAGTCTTCTTGAATGTCTGAAAGGTGGGCTTTGAGCTCTTGCAGGCAGAGGACGTCGGCCTGGTGCGTTTTTAACCAGTCCGCAAGCCCTTTGTTATAGGCCGAGCGGATGCCATTTAGGTTCAATGAGGTAATGCGTAGCAAGGTCGGGCTCCTGGTCAATGAGATAATTCAATCCATCGAAAAACTTAAATCACGAGGCTTGCGATGTCGACGGGTTCAGAACGTAGTGCGTTTGTGCAGTTTGCCTTA
>JBIIWK010000220.1:0-5812 GCA_044338955.1 Burkholderiaceae bacterium | reverse complement strand
CCCAACACGGGGGCATTCATTTGCGCCGTCACGTCAACGGGATGCTTGGGTTTCATGGCGTCAGCATCGCCCACCATCCGGCCATACCAGGCCACGCCGGCCTTCAAGGCAGGATTATGCGCCGAATAGAGCCACACAATCCGACCACCCCAGCAAAAGCCGGTGATCCCTAAACGTTTCGCATCGCCACCGTTGGCAACCGCCCACTTAGCCGTTGCGTCAAGATCGCTCATCACTTGCGCATCGGGGACTTTGTTGACGATCTCGGCAAACAGTTTGGCGTTTTCGGTGTACTTGGATGGATCACCTTGACGCGCATACAGCTCGGGTGAAATCGCCAAGTAACCCAACTTAGCAAAACGACGGCACACGTCTTTAATGTGCTCGTGCACACCAAAGATTTCTTGGATCACTAAGATGGTGCCTAAATTCGTTTTGCCTTCAGGCGCAGCGCGATAGGCTGGGATCGTGCCGTCTGCGACCGGGATTTTGACTTCGCCGGCGGTCAGTCCGTTGGTGTCAGTGGTGATCACCGTTTGCGCCATGATTGGGCCCGCAGCCAGGGTAAAGCCGCTGGCAAGCGAGGTAGTCAAAAAACCACGGCGGTTTAAGGCCAGGGAGGGCAACAAGCTATCAAATTCGGGGGTGGGTTTGTTCATGATGGGTCTCTTTATCGTATTGGCTGGCTTAATTATCAATTGGCTGGCTTAATTGTTAGCCGCCGTGAAGTCGGGGTTGAGGCAGCCTTCAGGCAGGCCCCAGTCGCGAAAAGACTGAAGTGGATATCGTACTGAAAACCTGACTAGATTCATAGGGATTCAACACAGGTTTTTACTGGGCGGTATGATCGAAGGCTAATTCGATGCACTCAACATAAAAGCAGCGCTCTAAAACTAGCGACGCTCGCATACCGCCGGAGACCGACAATATGACCGCCCCCCAACTTACCCGCCCCAACGACCGTGCCCGCCTGATCAAGCTACTCAAGCCACAGTCGGTTGCTGTCATTGGCGCTTCAGACGACCCGTTGCGTATTGGCGGACGGCCAATCTCATACATGTTGAGCCAGGGCTACAAGGGTAAGATTTTTCCGGTCAACCCAAATCGCGCAACGGTACAAGGGCTGCCCAGCTACGCCTCGGTTGCTGCACTGCCTGAAACCCCAGATGTCGGGATCGTGATTGTGCCGGCCTCATCGGCGCTTGAGTCAGTGCGCGCGCTCGCCGAACGCGGTTGTGCCGCCGCCATCTTATTTAGCTCGGGCTTTGCAGAAACGGGCCCCGAAGGTGCCGCCGCTCAACTCGAGCTAGTGCGTGTCGCGCATGAACATGGCATGCGACTCATTGGGCCAAATTCGCTGGGCTTGATGAACCCAGTGCACAAGTTTTATGGCACCTTTGCAACCGGCTGTGAGCTTGAGTTTCCAAAACCAGGTGGCGTGGCGATTATTAGCCAATCAGGGGCCTATGGTGCGCACTTAATGGCGGTTGCAACAGCCAACGACATTGGATTGTCTGCAGTCATCTTGACAGGGAACGAGGCCGATTTAACTGTTGGCGATATGTTGCAAGTTGCGGTCGATGACCCTGACACCACTGTCATCATGTTGTATTCAGAGGGCATCAAAGAAGCAGCCAGCTTAGTCGCAGGCCTTGAGGCCGCGCGCCGTGCTCGCAAGCCCGTCATCATGATGAAGGTTGGTCGCAGTGCGGTCGGCAGCGCAGCAGCGCAATCACACACCGCTTCGATCGCAGGCGACGACCGCGTGACCGATGCTGTGCTCAAAGAGCTTGGTGTGGTGCGTGTGCAAACCACCGAACAAATGCTGGATATCGCGCGCTTAGCGGCGCGAGGCATTTATCCTGAAAACAACACCCTTGGCGTGATCACCGTCAGTGGCGGTGCAGGTGTCATTATTTCGGATGCGGCCGATGCGATTGGCTTGCCGATGCCAGAAATGCCGGCTGAATCTCAAGCGCGCTTGCTCAAGCTCTTGCCGTTTGCCGCGCCGCGTAACCCGGTGGATGTGACCGCGCAGTATTTAAATGAAATGACCTTAATCAGCACCTTTACTGATGCGTTGATTGCGGAGGGCAAGTACACCTCGGTCTTGGGTTTCTTTACCTACACGGGATGCGTACCGAGCATTGCACCGCGCCTACGCGAGCAATTAAACATTGCCCGCAGCAAGCATCCTAATTGCATTTTTGCCTTGTCACTGATGGGTGCACGCGAGCAGATTCGCGAATACGAGCGCGATGGTTTTGCGGTTTTTGAAGATCCTTCGCGTGCAGTGGTGGCCATTGAAGCGATGGGGCAATTTGGTCGGGCCTTTGCAAAGCCTGCTGCGCAGGTTGCACCGGTCATTGCACCATTCATGTTGCCCGCCACGAATCCTAGCGAAGCACAAGCAAAGCTCTTGCTCGCCCAAGCTGGGATTGCCTCTGCGCCTGAAGAGGTTTGCACCGCCGTTGAGGCTGCGGTGAATGCAGCGAAAAAAATCGGCTACCCGGTCGTGATGAAAATCGTATCCCCAGATATTTTGCACAAGTCTGAAATTGGCGGTGTGTTGTTAGATATTGAAAGCGATGCCGACGTACGTGCCGGCTTTGATTTGCTGATGCAACGCGGTCGCAGCGCCGCCCCCAACGCCAAGCTAGAGGGCGTGTTGGTGGCTAAACAGTTGAAGGGCGGCGTTGAATGTATTTTGGGCATTCATCGCGATCCAGTCTTTGGCCCTGTAGCTATGTTTGGCCTAGGCGGGATTTTTGTTGAGATCTTGCAAGACGTGGTGCTGCATCGCTGCCCCTTCGGTGTAGACGTTGCCGAAGACATGATTCGCTCGATCAAAGGCGCACCGCTGTTGCTAGGCGCGCGTGGCCGCAAGCCAGCCGACGTCAAGGCACTCGCAAAGATGTTGTCTCAGCTCTCGGCGTTTGCCGTGGCTGCAGGCCCACGCTTGCAATCGATCGACCTGAACCCAGTACTCGCCATGCCCGAAGGGCAAGGCGCGTATGCGGTCGATGCGGTGATTGAGGTGACTAACTAGAGTTAAGCGCGTGCAACGAGCCGCTGCGCTGCAGCGGTGACGTTGGGAACAATGATCAACAAGGTCTGCGCAAGCGCATAGACTGCTGCGTAAATTTCAGTCATTTTTTCTGCAGCGTATTCGTGCGCGATCATGTTTCGCAATTCGCGGATATTGATCATTTGACTTGCATCTAGCCAACCACGCTTTTCAGCGCGGTAAATGCGATCAAGTACTGTGCTGGGGCCAGTAAGCTCAATTTCATCAAACAAGCGAAACACACGTTGCGTCAGTAAGTCAGCGACTCTGGCAAAACGACTGGTCAATGACTCAAGTCTTTCGAGTTGTTCTGGCGGCAAGTGGTCTTGCCCGATTAAGTCGGCGCAACGCGCAATAGAATATTGAAGATGGGTTGCAGCTAACGCCAGACCGTCTGTCTCTTCTTTAAGCATATCGAGCTTATTGCGGCTCACAACAGCACCCCATGCTCGAGCGCCATTTTTGCAAAAGGGCGACTAGCGTCAGCAAAGACTGCGACATCGATTTTGCGTTCGCCCAATTGTTGATGCAGTGATGCCAAAATTTGAAGCTTAGCCATCACATTGATTTTTTTAGACAGCACCAACAAATCGATATCGCCGCCTTTCGCGCTGTCATCGACGCGTGAACCAAACAAGAAAACCTGCGCGTCAGCATCGGCCGAATGAACAGCATCATGGATGGCTGCTAATTCTTCACATGCTAGACGCATGATGGCCTCCTGCTAAAAAAGATGACTGAATAGTGGAATTATCGACCTATTTAGCCCGCTCGACAAGCTAATGCCGTGGCTGCAGGCCCACGCTTGCAATCGATCGACCTGAACCCAGTACTCGCCATGCCCGAAGGGCAAGGCGCGTATGCGGTCGATGCGGTGATTGAGGTGGCTACTTAACCTTAGGCACCACCCCAGTCATCGGGGGCATCAAAAAGTCAAAGTCGGCGCCCTTGTCTGCTTGTGTGACGCTTTGCAAAAATAGTTTGCGATAGCCGCGTTGTGCAGTCGGCACGACTGGGGGCTTTTCGGCCTGACGTCGTGCAAGCTCGGCATCACTCACCAACAGTGACAGCTCACGATTTTCAACGCTTAAGCGGATACGATCACCGTTTTGCACATAGGCCAAGGGGCCGCCAATCGCGGACTCAGGCGTGACATGCAATACGATCGTGCCAAAGGCTGTACCGCTCATGCGGCCGTCTGAAATCCGCACAATGTCTTTGCAACCTGCAATAGCCAATTTTTTAGGGATCGGCATGTAGCCGGCTTCAGGCATCGCCGCGCCTTTAGGGCCGATATGCTTCAGCACCAAAATATCGTCGACCGTCACATCTAAATCAGGTAAGTCGA
Organism: Burkholderiaceae bacterium; assembly: GCA_044338955.1. Classification (GTDB taxonomy): domain Bacteria; phylum Pseudomonadota; class Gammaproteobacteria; order Burkholderiales; family Burkholderiaceae_B; genus Zwartia. The sequence goes on along the minus strand of JBIIWK010000220.1, from coordinate 1,397 downwards.
TGCGATTGGCCATGTCTTCAAGGTTTTCAAAAACAACGGCACGACCTTCGTGCTCCATCAACTTAGGGTTGGCTGCCGATTGCTTGATGATCGCGCCACCTGGCGCCAAGTTGCCTTGCAACACTGCAATGCCACCCTGTGGATAAATTGGGTTTTTAGCGGTCTTGACGACATCTTGCTTAAAGCCCGGACCTGCAGCTTCGATCTCTTCACCGAGCGTGCGGCCTGTAATTGTCAACGCGTCCAAATGCAACAAAGGCTTGAGTTCACGCAACAAGGTTGCCATGCCGCCGGCGTGATGGAAGTCTTCCATGTAGTGCTGGCCCGAAGGTTTTAAATCGAGCAACACTGGGGTTTCGCGACCCATGCGGTCAAGTGCTTTGAGATCCATTTCAAGACCCATGCGGCCTGCGATAGCGGTCAAGTGAATGATGGCATTGGTTGACCCACCAATCGCCAACAACACACGCATCGCGTTTTCAAACGCTTTTTCAGTCAATACTTTATCAATCGTTAAACGCTTGCGTGCAATCTCAACGGCTAGCGTGCCGCTTTGCTCAGCGATACGCATCCGATCTGCCGTGACGGCCGGTGGCGAGGCGCCGCCGGGCACTGTCATTCCTAGAGCCTCGGCAATACAGGCCATAGTGCTTGCGGTACCCATCACCGAACACGTGCCCACGCTGGCGACTAACTGTTTGTTGACCTCGGCAATCTCTTCGGCATCGATTTCTTCGGCGCGAAACTTGCCCCAATAGCGACGGCAATCTGTACAGGCCCCCACGCGCTCGCTACGGTGCGATCCTGTCAGCATCGAACCGGTAATCAGTTGCACCGCAGGTAACCCTGCAGAGGCTGCCCCCATCAATTGGGCCGGCACCGTTTTGTCGCAACCACCGATCAACACGACCGCATCCATCGGCTGTGCGCGCAGCAACTCTTCGGTATCCATCGACATCAGGTTACGCAAAAACATACTGTTAGGCTGCGAAAAACTCTCGTGAATCGAGATCGTCGGAAAATCCATCGGCAGGCCGCCTGCCAACATCACACCACGCTTGACCGCTTCAATCAATTGAGGCGCATTACCGTGACAAGGGTTGTAGGCGCTGCCGGTGTTGGTAATGCCAATCACTGGGCGCTCAAGCGCCGTATCGGTAAACCCAGCGCCCTTGATAAAGGCCTTACGCAAAAACAATGAAAATCCGCGATCGCCATAATTGGCTAAACCCTTTGAGATGCCATCTTCGCTGGCGGCAGGGTTGATCGAGTGACTATTTTTTTTGTCGTCTGAGCTGGACATAAAACACCTGAAATTGTGAGTGATGCAAAATGGTAGCCTCTTTTGCATAAGCTTGTAATCTGGTTTATTGCCCTCATCTTATAAAAGCCATATC
>JBIIWK010000219.1:0-5827 GCA_044338955.1 Burkholderiaceae bacterium | reverse complement strand
GTTAGCGACTGGGCGCACCGATTTGCTTGAAGGCTTTGTTTCTAATCGTAACAATCGTAAATTTAAAGCGTATCTGTCGCGTGGTGAAGACGGCAAGGTCAGCTTTGAGTTTGAGGCACGTCCCGTCAAAGAAGGCGGCAAAGCGGGTACGGGTCGCTTTGCCGCAAAGGCAGCGGGTAAAACAGCCAGCAAGACCGCAAGTAAAACGGCTGCAAAAACGCCGACTAAGACGGCCGCAAAGAAAGCGACTAAGAAGGCGGTGAAAAAAGTTGCTACCAAGACCGCGACGACAGCTGTAATAGATGCTAATGATGCCGTACTGGCTAAGCCTGCAACAAAGGCCGTGAAAAAAGTCGCTAAGAAAGCCGTAAAAAAAGCCGTAAAAAAAGCGGTGAAAAAAGCAGTTACCAAAAGCGCGACTAAAACCGTAACTAAAACCGCAGCAAAAAAAGCGGCAAAGTAAGTCGCTAAGCGTTCGCGCAAACCTCACTTGAAAGCCCGTCAATCATTCTGTATCAAACCCCGACGGGTGAATCATCGGTGAGAAGCGTTGAGGGCGTCCTTAATACGACGGGATGCCCTCAACGCTTGATCGCGAACAATGGGTTCTTACCCATGCGTTGCGAGGGATTCATGCCCAGAGCATATTTGAAGTACTCTCGAAGGTCTTGCTAAACGCCAAGGTACTCTTATGAGCTTGCATGTAGAAATTAAGCGCGTGACCGTTCCCCAGTTAATGGCTTGTAAAGGTCAGCGAAAAATTGTGGCGTTAACGGCGCATAACTTTTCGACTGCACGCATCATTGATGAGTATGTTGATTTTGTGCTGATTGGCGATTCAACGGCGATGGTGGCTTATGGCTTACCTGACACACTGACCATCACGGTTGAGCAAATCGGGCAACACACTGCTGCGGTGGTCAAGGCAACTCAGCATGCGTGTGTTGTGGCCGACATGCCGTTTGGCAGCTATCAAGAATCTTCGGCGCAAGCGTTTCGCAATGCGGCGTATCTGATCGGAAAAGGTGCCACGGCGGTCAAGCTTGAGGGCGGGATCGTGATGGCCGACACGGTGCGCTATCTGGTGGATCGTGGCATCCCGGTGATGGGACATGTGGGGCTGATGCCTCAATACGTGAACACGATGGGTGGCTATCTGGCACAGGGCCGTAGCCCTGAAGCTGCCGCCCGGATTCTTGCCGAGGCGCAAGCGCTTGAGGCGGCAGGTGCGTTTGCGATTGTGCTTGAAGGGGTGGCTGAGGCCTTGGGCGAAACGATCACAGCAGCACTTGCCATTCCGACCATCGGGATCGGTGCCTCGGTAAAGTGCGATGGCCAGATACTGGTCACAGAAGATATGCTTGGCTTAAGTGGTGAGCGTGTGCCAAAATTCGTTAAGCGCTATGCCAATCTTGAAGAAATCATGCGAAGCTCGGTTCAGCGTTACGCTGATGAGGTTCGCGCAGGTAAGTTTCCCGAGCCACAGCATTGTTTTGGTGTGAAACGCACCTGATTTTAGACACCCTATAAATGACCACATCTGACAAGCCCTGGCACGTTGTCCGGCAATCTAAAGTACACGGTAACGGCGTTTTTGCCGCACGTAAAATCCCCGAAGGCACACGCATTATTGAATATGCGGGCACCACGATCAGTGCGAAAGAGGCCGACCGGCGTCACCCCACAAATCCCGACGACCCATTTCATACCTTCTTCTTCTCGTTAAGCTCGGGCAAGGTGATCGACGGTAATGATCAGGGCAACGAAGCGCGCTGGATTAATCACGCCTGCGAACCAAATTGCGAAAGCTCAGAAAGTAAGGGCGGCAAACGCGTTTACATTTTGGCTAAACGCGATATTAAACGCGGCGAAGAACTCAACTACGATTACGGCTTAATTATCGACGACGAGAAACTCACCAAGTCCCTGAAAGCTCAGTATGAGTGTCGTTGTGGTGCGCCAAGCTGTCGTAAAACGATGTTGGGTGTTCCTGAAAAGACTGCCAAGAAAAAAGTCAAAAAAGCGGTTAGTCAGGCTTGACCGAAGTCATGAGTCAACCCACCCGCACACCCCTTGCCGCGTTGATCCCTGGGTTGCTTGGCCTGATGCCTTTTTGGGGCTTTGCCTTGGCAACGGTAATCGACACAGGGGTCGACCCGCTGCTCGCACTGATGGCGCTGATCATGTACGGCGCCGTCATTTTGAGTTTTGTGGGGGCATTATGGTGGGGGATGGCCGTGCATGCGCCCGCAAGCGCACCACGCGCCACGATGTTTGTCTGGAGTGTGGTGCCCGCACTGGTCGGTTGGGCGTCTACGCTCACCACACCAGAAACAGGCTTGCGGATGTTGATGGCGGGCCTGGCTTTTCAATGGTTGCTTGACAGCATGCTGAGGCGCAAGATGCCTGAGTTGATGCTTGGCTGGGTCTTTCGCTTGCGCACCATGTTGACCGGCGGTGCACTAAGTGCCTTGGGCTTTGCCTGGTGGCAGTTGGCGTAGGTGATGGAACTCAGAGAGCGTGCGCTTAAGGCGTTATGCCAAGATACATGGCAGGCGAAGGCTGATTGTCTGGGTGGCCTCAGTCAGAGCACCACGCTTGATACCGTGCGTATCTTTTCAGCCCCAACCGGCATCCCCGGTCGGCCCGCGATCAAACTCGTGCCACCCGCGCAGCTGGGTTTGCGCAGTGTGCATACGCTTGAAGGGCGCGCGGTACTCATACATGCGTTGGCCCATATTGAATTTAACGCCATCAATCTTGCGTTAGATGTGATTTGGCGCTTTGCGAACATGCCCGACAAGTTTTATTACGATTGGCTGCGGGTTGCGCAAGAAGAGTGCGAGCACTTTGGGTTGCTGAATCAACACCTACAAACCTTGGGCTATCAGTATGGCGATTTTTCAGGTCACGATGGCTTATGGGAAATGGCTGAGCGCACGCAAGATGATGTGTTGGCAAGATTGGCGTTGGTGCCTCGCACGCTCGAGGCCAGAGGCTTGGATGCGTCGCCAGCGGTACGTCATAAGCTAGCCAGTGGTGGCGACCCGGCGGGCGCCGCAATCATCGATATTATTTTGCGCGATGAAATCGGTCATGTGGCGATTGGTAATCATTGGTACCGCTGGTTGTGTACTGAGCGCGGGTTAGATCCCATTCATACTTATGCCGAACTGGCGACCACCTATCGGGCGCCAAAATTAAAAGGGCCGTTCAATGTTGAGGCACGCTTAGCGGCGGGCTTTGAGGCGGCTGAGATCGCACTGTTATAACTGCGTGGTCTACACCCAGTTTGAAGGTTCAACGTCACGCAAATTACCCAGATTGTGTTTGATGAAAAATAAAGCTTAGTGCGCGATTGGAGTGTTCACGCCAGCGGGCGCATTCAGAAACACGAACGGATTTAGAAACTGTCGTCGCCAAAATAGCGTTTGATCAACTTCGCTTAATGAGGCCTCTTCACAAACCCCTTGCCACGCGTGCTCAATGATCTTGACTTGCTGATTGACGATGCTGATAGCTTCGTGTTGATTGAGCAGAAACAGTGATGCTGCGGCAATGCATGTGCCGACTTGACTCGTGCGATCGTTGTCGCGAATCAGCATGGCTTGCGAGGCTTGTTGCCCTGTTCTTGATTGAGGACAAATGTCATAAGCTGGGGCCAACGTCAGTTGTTGTCCATCCCAAAACGCAGCATGGTTGCGCGCGTGATCATCGGTATTGCCGCACAAAATATTGAAAACAATTCTTGAGAAAAGCTCTCGCAGAGTGGGCTTTGGATTTGAGAAGCGGTGCCGAATAATCTCTGCAAGTTTTTCGTAACTAGCGTAGGCAGCCATCATCTCATCGAGTTCGAGTATCGTCAGCGCAGAGACCATCGCGCGTCTGTGCCAACTTTCGTCGCGCGATGTTCTATCAAAGCGCTCAATTAACAATACGTCTTTACTTAGCGCGCGGCGTAAATGCACGGGCGCAACGTCTAGGCCGACTTTTTCGGCGAGGCGCATTGCGATAAATTCTGCTTTGACGACGCTGTAAAGATCGTTGCTTGCAGAAAACTTAGCGATGAACTTGCGCTTGCCATCATTAAGTATCACTTTTGGTCGGGCGCCGCCAAGCGAGGTGCCGTGCAATAAGGCCTGATCCAATTCGGAGGAGAGCGGCATGCCGCGATCGACTTTCTCGGCCGCTGTTAACAGCTCTTCAAGCGTGGGTTGCGGTGTGTGCCTGGCGACATATTGTGTCGCAGAGTGTTGAAAATCGAGCGCACCGATTCTGTCAGAGCCTGACTCAAGCAAATAGGTTAATTCGCTCAGTTCAATCTGTGAAGGATCGACCCCCGCTGTGCCGAGTTTGCGGTTAATGAGCACACGCCGTCCCCAGGCATCGGGTGAGGCGTCTCGAATACAACTGGGCATACTCATCATCGGTAGCAGCGGTTGTGACCCTGATCGCAAGGGTAGTTCGGGTGCATATAAGGCGATCGCATTGCTTCGAGCGAGATAGCTTTGACCGTAGTTGAACACTAACTGCTGACCTTGCTGAGAGAGCAGCCCCGCCACGACTGGCTCGGTAGCCGTTGGTAGCCAGACCCAGACGTAGGCCTCTGAATACTTAGCACCGATTTCAGAAGTCATCTTTGACTTCTTTGGCGATGGTTCTAACTGCTTTAGGGAGTAATGCCATTTTTTCTTGGTGTAGGCCGAGGTGGGAAGAAAGCTGCCTAGGGTCTTGCTCAAATAGGGGTACGCCACAAATCGTGGCGACTTCAAAGACTGCCCCAATTGAACAACTTGGGTCGCCTCGCTCGAGGCGCTGCAGAAGAGTGCGTGAGATGCCAGCGCGCAACGCTAAGTCGGACGTGGTCATGGATTTTTTGATACGGGCTTCACGCACGAGTTGCCCGAGCAGCTGCAGTGCATTGCTGCTGTGCTGTGAAATAGGGCGCGAAACTGGTTTAACCATGTTGATTCAGGACGGACGCATCAGCCAAAAAGTTAAGCTGCAATTTGAAGTTTGGATGAGTCAGTTTCGCATAGGTATAGCCTAAAATCAATAGATTTGATTCATTAATGATTCATTAAGGCCCTTATGAATCATTAATGATTCATTGATATCAGAATATCACCCATGCATATAGTCGCGACAAACGCGTGATTGACGCCGGCATGAAGCGTAATCTCAAGAGCGTGACCGTCATTGCGCTTTAAAGTCGTGACGCTCCATCAGCCAAGACACCGCAAAGCCAGCGATCAAGCCCCAAAACGCTGAGCCGATATTGAAGAGGCTGACATCTGCGACGGTGACCAGCAGGCTCACAAGCGCGCCTAGGGTAAATTTGCCTGAGCCAAACGAGGTGACGAAGGCGCTTTGCAACGCGCGCAGCATCGCGAGCCCCGCTAATACCATGATGAATGATTTGGGGGTTGCCAAAGTGAGGTTGGTAAACGTGGGTGCGAGCACCCCAAAGACCAAGGCTAGGCAGCCAAAGGTGAGCGCCCCAGTGTAGTGACGGGTTTTTTCACCAGAAGAGCTGATCAAGGCATTTGTTGGGCCGGTGAGGCAAGAGCTCACGGCACCCACAGCGGCGCTCAAGGCGGCACCGATGCCACAGGCCACGGCAATCATGGTGATGGGAGGCTCGTGCCCAGCTGCCTTTAGCACGGCAACACCCTGACCATTTTGTACAACTAACACCGTAATGGTCAGCGGAATCACGAGCTCTAGCATTGCCGACCAAGACCAACTCGGCGCCTGAATGACTGGGTGGGCTAAGCCGAGCGCACCTAAATCGCCTGGGTTCAGACGACCCAGTATGGCGATCATG
>JBIIWK010000218.1:0-5846 GCA_044338955.1 Burkholderiaceae bacterium | reverse complement strand
GTTGATTTAGCGATGCTGCGCTTGTTTAAACCCGAGTTACCGCCAACGGTCAAAATTATCGGGATTGGGGGTCAGTTCATCCCGATCACCGACAATCAGATTTTTAAAAAATCCCTTTGATCTCAGGCTCTCAAGCCTAAATCTTGAATCTTAAGTCTCGAATCTCGCATCTCGCATCTCGAATCTTGAATCTTGAATCTTGAATCTTGAATCATGGATCTTGGCAATTAAGGCTTGGCCACCCAGCCACCGCCAAGAGCCTTAAACAGATCCACACTGGCTTGCAAGCGAGCCGACCGATTAATCACAAAGGCCAAGTTCCCCTCGTTGGCGACACGTTGCGACTCAAGCACGCTCAAGAAATCCACGTAGCCGGCTTCGTAACGCAGCACAGCCAGGGCTTGCGCCTTGGTCGACGCTTCGACCTGCTGTAACAAATACTGCTCAGTTTGTAGGGTCTGCTGCACTGACATCAAGGCATCGCTGACTTCACCAAAGGCGTTACGCACCACTTTGACGTAGCCGCCTAACACCTCTTGTTGTTGCGCCTTTGCGTACTCTAGGCGCCCTTGCAGCAAGCCACCTGAAAAAATGGGCTGCAACAAACCGATCCCAGCCGACCAAACTGAACTTTGGCCCGTCAAGAAAGAACTGAAGGCCACACTTTGCGCGCCAAATAATCCCACCAAAGAGAAAGTAGGAAACAACCCCGCAGTGGCCACCCCAATGCGCGCATTGGCCGCAATCAAGTCTTGTTCAGCGCGGTTGATATCAGGTCGACTTTCGACAATCGTCGAGGGCAACCCCTCAGGCGGTAACGGTGGCGCAGGCAATTGACGCACATCCCCTGCGACAATTGTTAGACCCAGCTTGCCCGTCAGTACGCCTAATTGATTTTGCGCAAGAGCGCGTTGGCGCGTGATTTCAGAGAGGCTTGCCTGAGACGCCGCCAAGGCGGCTCTGCCTTGGTTCACGTCAATCGGCGACACTAAACCACCCTGCAGTTTTGCCTCAGCAACTTTGACGGATTCGGTACGCGTACGCACAGAATCTTTAAGCACAGCCATCTGCGCGTCAAGCGCACGCAACCGTAAATAAACGTTGGACACAAGTGCCGCGATGGTTAGGCTGACGCTGTCTTTTTCATATTGGCTGGCAGTTGCAGCGGCCGTCGCCGATTCGACATTACGACGCACACGCCCCCAGACATCTAATTCGTAAGAAGTGACCAGGCCAAGCTGCGAGGTATTGGCCTGCACACCGACACCGGTGACTGACACCGACGGCCCCGACGTGGCGCGCGTGCCGCTCGCCGTTAAATTTAAAGTGGGGTAAAGGGCGGCGCCCGCCTGAACCGCGAGCGACTCAGCCATACGGATACGGGCGAGTGCGATCTGGATATCGGCATTATCCTGACTAGCGGCCTGCACCAGTTGATTAAGCGTTGCATCACCGAAGAGTGTCCACCACTGCGCATTGACGGGGGTTTGCACCGCGCCTGATGCGGATACTGCGGGCGTGCCGCTCGGCTCTGGGGCGTTGTATTTAGCAGGCAAAGTCAAGTCAGGGCGTTGATAATCGGGCCCAAGCAAACACCCTGTCAAGGATAGCGACACTAAACCCACCACCAGCGAGCGCCGCGCAGCGCGTTGCCAAGGCAAAGAGGGTAAATCGCCCGAAGACAAACCATCTTTAGGCATCTTGGGCACTACTGAATTGCACAATGGCAACAGACGATTAGTCGTCAAAAAAGGCTTCAAGATTTTTCACCTGCATTGGAAGCAGTCGCGTCTGCGCTCGAGGACACAGAGCCAGTATCTTGAACCTGCTTAGGCTGCTTACGCGACACCCAAGTAAAAAACATCGGTATGAAGATGGTGGCAATCAAGGTTGAAGCCACCATGCCACCAAACACACCTGTACCCATCGAACGGCGAGCCGCGGCCCCGGCACCCGACGAAATCACCAACGGAAAGACACCAAGAATAAAGGCCAGCGAAGTCATCACAATCGGTCGAAATCTTTGCCGCGCCGCGGTGAGGGCCGCATCGATATGACTCATACCTTGCTGACGCTTTTGCGCCGCAAATTCAACAATCAAAATCGCATTTTTTGCGGATAACCCGACGAGTACGATCAAGCCAATCTGAAAATAAATATCATTGGGCATGCCCCGTATATACACGGCGAGCAACGCCCCGAAGAACGCAAAGGGCACGGCAAGCAGCACGGCAATCGGCAACGACCAGCGTTCATACTGCGCCGCTAAAATCAAAAAAACCATCAACAGACCAAACACAAAAGCTACCGCTGAGGTGGTGCCCGTACGGATTTGCTGATAGGCCTGGCCAGACCACGCTAACTCGTAGCCGGGCGGTAACGACGCATTTGCAACATCTTGTACCAACTGAATCGCCTCACCTGAACTTACGCCAGCGACCCCATTACCGAGCACCTTTGCCGCCAAAAATCCGTTAAAGCGTTCGAGCTGCTCAGGCCCCACGATTTGTGTGACTTGAATTAACGCAGACACAGGCACCATGCTGCCGTTATCGGCTCGCACATAGATTTGCCCTAGGTCGGTTGGCTGCGCACGAAACTGCGCATCAGCCTGGAGCTGAACGCGGTAGGTGCGCCCACTTAAATTAAAGTCATTGACATACAAGGTACCCATTGTTGCCTGTAGGCTTAGGTACACGTCAGAAATCGGAATCCCGAGCGACAGCGCCTTAGCCTCGTCGACCTCAACATATAACTGGGGTGCCGTGGGTCTGAAGAAAGTGTTAATCCCGGTAAGTTTGGGTTGCTTTCTTAGGGCCTCAGTAAAGCCACCCACCACTTCTGCCAACTGTTGCGGCGAGGGCTGAACTTTAGACTGCACGTAAAATTCAAAACCACCCGCTGAACCCAAGCCTCGAATCGGTGGAGGGTTAAACACCAGAGCCATCCCGTCCGGCATCCCCATGCCAAGCCCAGTGAATTTTTTAGCCAATTGTTCGGCACTTTCTTTGCGCTCGTCCCAATCTTTGAGTGGGATAAAAATGGTGCCCGCGTTGGTCTTGAGGCCGCCACCGATAATGTCATTGCCCGCGATCACAAACACGCGAGCAACGCCGGGGTCTTGCACAAGTTTTGATTGAAAAGACTCGCCCGCTTTTTGTGTACGCTGCAGACTCGCGCCGTCGGGCAACACCAATGCGCTGATCAGGTACCCTTGATCTTCGGGGGGCACAAAGCCACCAGGCACTAATTTAAATAACACGATTGAAGCCACAATCACAACAGCGAACACCGAGGTACCCAAAATACGGTGATGCAAGGTCTTATCGACCAACTTGGCATAGCCCTCAGTTAAGGCGCCAAATGCTTTGTTAAACCACCTAAATGCCTTGGGTTCAGTATGCGTCGGCTTGAGCAACACGGCACACAACGCCGGCGTCAGCGTCAACGCCACTACGCCTGATAACACCACTGACAGCGCCACGGTGACCGCAAATTGTTGGTACAACTTGCCCGCAATCCCGCCTAAAAATGCCACCGGGATAAACACTGCAGACAGCACCAGTACGATAGCCACTACAGCGCCAGAAACCTCTCGCATCGCTTCATAGGCCGCCTCTTTTGGCGCCATCTTGCGCTCGGCCATTAGCCGCTCAACGTTTTCAAGCACCACAATCGCATCGTCGACCACAATACCAATTGATAACACCATCGCAAACAGCGTCAAGGTGTTCACCGAAAAACCGAACAACCACAAGCCAGCGAAGGTGCCGATCAATGACACCGGCACGGCAATCAGCGGAATCAGCGTCGCGCGCCAATTTTGTAAAAAAACGTACACCACTAGGGCTACCAGCAACATCGCTTCAATGAGCGTGGTCACAACCTCTTTGATCGAGGCGTTCACAAATTTTGTGGTGTCAAACGGGATCACGTAGTCGATACCTGGCGGAAACTTCTTTTTGACGCCCTCCATGGTGGTTCGGACACGGTCAGCCACGCTCAGGGCGTTGGCGCCCGACTGCAAGAAGATCGCCACGACGGCCGTGGGCTTACCCACCAAGGTCGTAAAGGCATCATAATTTGCGGCATCTAATTCAATCCGCGCAACGTCCTTTAAACGTAGCACGCCACTCGGCCCGCTCGAGCGAAGCACAATATCGCCAAACTGCTCGGGCGTCACCAAGCGCCCTTTTGCCGTGACCGTGTACACCAGTTGTTGCCCTAAGGGCGCAGGCTCTTGGCCCACTTTACCGGCAACGTTTTGTTTATTTTGAGAAGACACCGCGTTGGCGATATCCGTTGTGGTCACGCCAAGTTGTGCCATGCGATCGGGCTGCAACCAGATCCGCATCGAGTAGTCTTTAGCCCCCAAAATTTGCGCATCGCCTACGCCCGGAACACGTTTAAGCTCGTCAAGCACATTCAACAAAGCGTAATTAGAGAGGTACAACGACGAGAACTCGTCAGTCGGTGCGGTGAGGGCAGCGACCAACAAAATATCGTTTGAGCGTTTTTGCGCGGTCACGCCAAACTGACGCACGATGTCAGGCAAGCGTGGTTCGGCGATCTTGACACGGTTATTCACGTTCACCGTCGCAATATCGATGTTGGTCCCGACCTCAAACGTGGCGGTGATCGTCAACGTACCGTTCGATTGCGCCGTTGAGTTGAAGTACAGCAAGTTCTCAACACCTGAGAGCTGTTCTTCGATGGGGCCAGCCACCGTTCGCGTTAAGGTTTCAGTTGAAGCGCCCGGGTAATTTGCGGTAATGATGACCGTGGGCGGTGCAATCTCGGGGTATTGTGCGATGGGCAAGCCACGCGCCGCCATCAAACCCGCGATCACAATCGTGATCGAAATCACCGACGAGAAAATCGGACGGCTAATAAAAAAACTGGATAAACTCATTTGCCGTCTCTGGCATTGGCCGCAGTGGTTGCTGGGTCAAGCGCAACAACCGTTGGTGCCACGATCGCCCCGGGTCGAATCTTGATGATCTGATCGACCACCACCCGATCACCCGGCTTTAAACCCGACCGCACGATCCAGTTTTTACCTAGCCAAGCCCCCATCTTTAGGGGTGTGGGTACGACCTTGTTGTCGTCACCGACTGTCCAGACGATAAAGCCGCGTTCGTTTTGAATGACTGCAGCCTGAGGCACAAGGAAGACGTTTTCTTGCTTGCCGGTCGTGACACGTATTTTTAAAAACTGGCCAGGCAAAATTTGATTGCTGGGATTCAGAAACTCGGCACGCATTTGCTGCGTACCTAATTTTGGATCGATAAACATCGACAAGAAATTGAGCGTGCCAGGCTGTTCGTACACTTGACCGTTGGGCAAAATCAACGCGACCTCAGTCTTTTGTGCCGGATCGAGACGCCCGCCTGGTAATTGCGAGGTGTCGCTTGCCGAGAGGCCAAACCGCACCCAGATGGGATTGATTTGATAGATTGATGTCAACAGGCTTCCGTCAATGGCCGTGCCGATCAGGTTTCCCTCAGAGCGTTGTGCGCGCCCCGAAATGCCCGATACGGGTGCGGTCACTGTCGTCCAGGACAAATTTAGTTGGGCCGTCTTTAAATTAGCCTGAGCGACCTCGTTAGCCGAGGTCGCGTCATCGAACTCTTTACGGCTGACCGCCTGTTGACTAAATAAACCCTTGAGTCGCGCCGCCTCGCGCGCGGTCTGCTTGGCACGGGCCTGCGACTCATCCAACGCATTTTTAAAGGGCTCGGGATCAATCTGAAACAAAGGCTGACCAGCGGTGACAGCGCTACCCTCTTCGTACAGCCGTTTGACCAAAATGCCACCAACGCGCGTACGCACTTCGGTCTCTTTGG
>JBIIWK010000217.1:0-5855 GCA_044338955.1 Burkholderiaceae bacterium | reverse complement strand
CAAAGCCTGCGAGGTTCGCCGCTAGCGCGGGAAGTATCGAAAAACAATTACCTTGATTGATTAATGCATATAGTGAAGTTGTACTCGATGCTTCATCGTGCCTTCCCTTAAAAACGGCTAAGTGACTCACCCGATCCTGTAGAAAAGAACTAATGCCAGTGTCCGGAGTAAGTGCGATGAATCCTTCTGAAGGTAGACGATCCCATCGAAGAGGCGTTGAAGAACTAGCTAGGTGAAAGTCATTTCTGAAAACGACTCCATAGCGATCTGTTAGAAGTGGGACATATTCTAGAACGTCATTATTTTTTGGCCGATCAGCGATCGCAAAGTCCACGTCTCCGTCAATGACAAGTTGCTCAACGTGTGCGGCACCTGCATCTCGCAGGGTAAGCGTAATACTCGAATAGGATAATCGAAACTCTGCAATTGCAGACATCATGATGTGGTACAAAAATGAGGCGGCCACCGCAATTTTGATATGTCCAACTTGGCCCTGTGCGTGGGCTTGCAGATCCGAGATTGCAGTGTCAAAGTCTCGCAAAATTTGATCAACCTTGACTTTGAAGCGCAAGGCTGCATCCGTCATCACGACGCTGCGGGTGGTCCGATCAAAAAGCTTGAGCCCCACTGCCGACTCGAGTTGCTGAATCGTTGCGGTTAAGGACGACTGGGTCACGAATAACCGTGCAGAGGCGCTCGTAAAAGAGCCCGTCTCCGCAAGCTCCGAAAACGCCCGTAAATGCCTTAGAGTCACGCTTCGATTCATAGCGTTAGGGTACTACGTTCCTACTGCCCCAGCCTAATGAAATTATTTGTTACTTTACGCGTCTTAGAGCGAAGCAGCGAGCGGGCGTCAGGGATTCGAACAGGCGTGGCGAATCAAAGGCATTGCGTATCGTCAACCCCACGAGGTAGCCGAGCACATGCTCGCCCTAGCAAGCTTCGCCCCGCGGATATGTGGCCGTTTAGTGGCCCGGTTGACTTAACCTCACACGAAGCCCGTGCGGGCTTAGCGTATATAACGTTTGGCGTATGAAACTTCATATTGAGACATACACTTCTGACATTGGGTCAAGTTCAGCAACTTTTAGTTTGCTCTACCGGTTGATACACTGTAAAAACAAACCCTGATCAACGTTGCACGGCTCAATTCATGAAAGCATCTTCTCGTTTCACGATGACTTTTCTGGCCGCTTCGTTTGCGTGTTTTGCTCCGATAATCACGCAAACGGTAAGCGCTCAGACCACGTCCACACAAACCTCACAAGCCCCAGTTTTTTCAAGTCAAGAATTAGACGCGATACTTGCACCGATTGCCCTGTATCCTGATTCGCTGCTGTCCCAAGTGTTGATGGCCGCTACGTACCCGCTTGAAATCGTTCAAGCTGCACGTTGGTCTAAAAGCTCGGGTAATCAGGGTGGCGATGCAGCCTTGGCGAAGGTCAGCGATCAGAATTGGGATCCAAGTGTTCAATCCTTAGTCGCTTTTCCGCAAGTACTGGCCATGATGAGCGATCAGCTCGACTGGACGCAAAAACTCGGTGACGCTTTTCTGGCTCAGCAAAGTGATGTCATGGACTCGATCCAGCGCTTGCGCAGTCAAGCACAGCGGGCCGGCAATTTGAGCAGTAACACGCAACAAAATGTGGTGACCCAAGGTCAGACCATCGTGATTCAACCCGCTCAACCCTCAGTGATTTATGTACCGGCCTACAACCCGAGCGTTGTCTATGGCGCTTGGCCCTACCCTGCCTATCCGCCGATGTACTACCCCGGCGTTGCACTATGGTATCCAGGGCAAGCGTTTGTGAATGGTTTAGCCTGGGGTGTGGGTGTTGCCGCAACAGCTGCGATTTTCGGTGGCTTTAACTGGAACACCCGCAACGTCAACATCAACGTTAATAACTTTAATCGGATCAACCGCAATAACATCTATAGCGGCAACAACAACACCTGGCGGCATAACCCTGAGCATCGCGGCAGCGTCGCCTACCGCGATAACACCTCACGCGAACGCTTCGCGGCCAATAACCGCAGCGCCCCGGCCGCTACCGCAGCACGAAACGCAGACTTCCGTGGTCACGCACCTCAGGCGGTCAATCGCCAGCCCGACGTCGCTAATCGCGCGGTTCAGCGTGACGCTGCCCCGCAAATAAACCGTCCAGCGACTGCCGCCCCAAAACGCGATGCGTTTCAAGGACTGGATGCTGGTCGACAACAAATCGATCGCGGTCGTGTCAGCCAAGCTGCAGCCAATCATAGCGGCGCACAACGCCCAAACCGTCCTAATGGTGGTGTGGGTGCTGGCGGTGGTGGTCATCGGGCTGGAGGTGGCGGCAGAGGCGGTCGTTAAACACACGAACGCATACTTGCATTCACCTTAAACAAGATAAAACTTCATACAGAGAACGTTATGATTTCACGCTTTAGCTCTGCCCTATTTTTAATTGCAAGCCTAATGCTTGGTGCAACCCACGCCTATGCTCAACGCCTGCAACAAGTTTTTAAGACCCCCGAAGCCGCGATGGAGCAATTTGGCAATGCGATCAAGGTCAAAGACCTCGATGCGTTAACCCTGATGCTGGGTGAAGACTACAAGGAGATCATCCCTGAGCCCACCCAAGAGGACTATCAGCGTTTTGTCGCGGCATGGGATAGCGCACACGCTCTGATCATGGAAGGCCCAGACCTCGCGCATATCAGCGTTGGCACCAAAGGTTGGACATTACCGATTCCGCTGGCCAAGCACCGCATGGGCTGGTTTTTCGATATGGATCGCGCAGATGATGAAATCGATGCTCGTCAAATCGGCGCGAATGAACTGTCGACGATTAAAGCCATGCTCGCGTATGGTGACGCACAACGCGAATACCAAGCGGCTGACCGCATGGGGGACGGCGTCTTGCAATACGCCCAGAAACTACAAAGCACACCCGGCAAAAGAGACGGCCTGTACTGGCCAACCAATGCGAACGAGCCGCGCAGCCCTATCGGAGAATACTTTGCCCAATCAAAATCGATCGACGGCCTCGATCGCCGTGGGTTTCATGGTTATCAATTTCGGATCCTGACGGCGCAAGGCCCTGCTGCCAAAGGCGGAGAAAAATCTTACATTCAACATCGCCATATGACAGAGGGCTTTGCGCTGATCTCTTGGCCTGTTGAGTATGCCGAGACGGGCGTGATGACTTTTATCGTCAATCAGGATGGTGTCGTTTACCAGAAGAACCTAGGGCCTCAGACCAATTCAGTCGCAAGTCATACCCACCGCTTTAATCCGGACAGTACCTGGACACAGGTCTCGGAAGATGATTTGAAATGAGCATTCGGGAGTGAGGCGCTAGGCAGCAGAGCTTAAGAAGCTCAGGGCACAGCGCCTGAGGATATCCAATTACCCCAGGCAACTGCGGACTTGCGCAATCAACGCAAGCTGCTGCTCGTACCTGATAAATTGGCCGAGCTCAACCCGTAGGTTGGCTTGACTGATATTGAAGATTTTTGAGCCTTTTATCGGTGCCTCTATTTTTGCCCACTGCGCATTAAATTCGTATAACGTTTCTTTTTAGCCAATAAACTTTTTTACTAAAAGACGCTGGTCTTCAATTTCAATCGTTTCACTATCTAGCGCGTGTCTGCAGTAGATAAAAAAAACAAGCGTGACGACACCTAGTTCTAAGCTTGTAAAAATCAGAACGACCCAAGCCCCAGCTAAAAAAAACCTGTTGCTACGATCAACGAAAGGCACACCAAGGCGATATAGAACTTGAGCAGCTGCCCTGGTGTCATGGCGCAGTTTCTTCGCATTTGCCAACGTTTCAAACTCATATCTACTGCCCGACAATCACCAAGTAGTAATCAAATTTTGTAACGATCTTGCACTTACGCCAACACACCGTCATTGGCGAGCATCATGCAAACACCAACGCCGCAGCGGCGCTTATCTGGGGCCGTTATATCTAAACTTTTAGCAGCTGCTGGAATATCCCGTAAGCCGCGCCAGTCCACAGACCCGCGATCACCAAAATAGAAATAATGAAACCTAAC
This sequence comes from Burkholderiaceae bacterium, assembly GCA_044338955.1. GTDB lineage: Bacteria > Pseudomonadota > Gammaproteobacteria > Burkholderiales > Burkholderiaceae_B > Zwartia. Next base: position 1,811 of record JBIIWK010000217.1, on the reverse strand, counting down.
CCGCGTTTGGCGGGGTTGAGTTGATAGGCGATGGCGAACCAAACCCTAGCGATCAGCCAAATCACACCAGAATCACCCGCCCCTTTATCGCCAAGAAAAATAGCGTAAAGCCATAAAGCAGGCAAGAACATCAGAACGTTTTCAATCGTGTTGAGTTGGACGCGGTAGGCGCGCTCAAAAAGCTCATGCCCAGTCACCGCAGGAGCCTTCACTTGATATTTGCCCCTGGCCCGACCCACATTGAAGGCCAGCCCAAACATCAATAAAACAGTGAGCAGCGTAATACAGGAGGTGTAGAGATAAAGTTTCAAAGGTATGACTCGTCAAAAAAATAACAGTTGGACCATTTTAAGGTGTTTATCTGCGAGGTGCGCATACCCACAATTTGTTTGATGAATCAAATGAAAGCCGTGCTCTTCTTGTGTGACACGCAACGCGAATACTGAAACGCATGGCAGTCGCCCCTTCAACTTAATGAGGATGTGGCGCTCTCAGACAAAGGGACGGGTCTTTTAGCAGGCTGAAATTATCCAGCTACACCCTCAGATTGACCAATTGCACTTAGCATTCGCGCACTTAGACTTTAATAGTCACAAAATCATTGCTTTTATATCAAAAAAGAGATAAATTAACGATGTGGACTATATGTGTAAATTCATTGGCTGAAACTGAACTCATGACAATGCCCTCAGATATTCAGGCACGTTTTGTACATATCTCAGAAATGCTTCAAGAGTTTGGACCACAATCAGTCGGGCTACCGCATATTCGTTTTTTTCAAGATAAGCTACGGAAAATGCGAATGAAAGGCCGAGACGGCATCGCTCGAGCTATTTATGTGGCGCAAACGGGTAAGCAGTTAGTGGTGCTGCATGTGTTCATCAAAAAGACTGAGAAAACACCACGCAGAGCTCTTAAAACAGCAGAGCGACTACGGAGAATGAATAATGAATAGCCTCAAAGAAGTTAAAGCACGCATATTGAAAGATGCCGAGGTCAGTGCCGAGTACGCATTGCAACAACCCGAGTTTGCAATCGCGCGCGAGCTTATCGCAGCACGTGTGCGAGCCGGAATAACACAAGCCGAGTTAGCGCAGCGGATGAGCACGACCCAATCTACGATCGCCAGATTAGAGAGTGGCCGCATGATGCCCTCAATGCGCACGTTTTCTCGATATGCCCAGGCCACGAATAGCCATACCGTGGTGCGATTGGTAGCAAACAAAAAAGCCCAACCGTGTGAGCTGGGCTAAGTCGTTGATTTTACTGGTGGCGCATCCCTGATTCGAACAGGGGACCTGCGGATTATGATTCCGTCGCTTTAACGGAATTTCGCATTTTGATTAAGTCCTCTGCGGTAAGTCGCACATCTTTGCCATCAACCGAAACCAAAATGCTCGTGTTGGTTTTAATAGCCAGATCCTCAGCCGATCGCGCTGCACGCAACATGGCTGCGTATGAACCAGCCAAATCAGGATCAGAAGACGTTCGTATATCTTTAGGATTCATTTATCACTCCAATCAATGAGCTTCGGAGGGCGTACATAGCTATCGTAAAGTGCCCACGAGTCTACAACCTTACTGTAGCGAGTGTGAAAATTATGCAACCCCGCTTTAAAACGCCTGCGAACCACTAGCTCTGGAATATTATGCCCACCCTGAGCGACCCTGCTAGCCACTCGCTGGACTGCAATATCGTCATTCGGCAAAGACAAAAACCATAATTTGATTTGATACCCTAATCGATGCCAAGACTCAATCTTACCCAAATAAGCCAAGCCTGAGAGGGTCGTTTCAAATGCAAAGCTTTC